>JAUYET010000013.1 GCA_030691265.1 Pseudomonadota bacterium | reverse complement strand
GTCACACCCACCCACTAGATGTAGTGGCGCGTGATTTCGCGGCAGGGCGCCGTAGGTTGGGCAAAGCGAAGCGTGCCCAACAGCGCGCCGGTTCGTTGGGCACGCTTCGCTTTGCCCAACCTACGTTACTACCGGTAGTGGGTGGGTGTGTTAACCCGATAAGCACGATTTCGCCTATCCCGTGCGCCGGGAATCCTGACGACCTTGCACACGGATCGGTCGGCCTGGCGAGGCTACTGGTGCATTCCCGGTGCATGCCGCACCTATCCGGTGCATATCGCGCCAGATATGACAGACAAACCCTTGATTCCGTGCAAATTCGGGCATGGCACAGACATTGCTAATGCCTGAACAGGCTTCCTCGCCTAAGCAATCCTGGACAACGGCGTCTGTACACCGTCAAAGCAGACGCCGTTTTTTTTGCCAAAGGGAAATACATGGCACGCATGAAATTGGTACTGGTGGGCAACGGCATGGCCGGCATGCGCACTCTGGAAGAACTGCTCAAGGCAGCGCCCGATCACTATGACATCGAAGTGTTCGGCGACGAGCCGCACCCCAATTACAACCGCATCATGCTGTCGCCGGTGCTGGCCGGCGAGCAGACGGTGGAGCAGATCGTGCTCAACAGCCGCGAATGGTATGCCGCCAACGGCATCACGCTGCACACCGGCAAGAAGATCGTGAAGATCGACCGCAAGAATCGCTGCGTCGAGGCCGACGACGGCCACGGCGGCAAAATCCGCGCCGACTACGACCGCCTGTTGCTGGCCACCGGCTCGAAGCCTTTCATCCTGCCGGTGCCCGGCGCCGACCTGCCCGGCGTCGTCGGTTTTCGCGACATCGCCGATGTGGACGCGATGATCCACGCCGCCTCCCAGTACAAGCACGCGGTCGTGATCGGCGGCGGCCTGCTCGGGCTGGAAGCCGCCAATGGCCTGAAACTGCGTGGCATGGAGGTGTCCGTGGTGCATCTCGGCGACTGGCTGCTGGAACGCCAGTTGGACGAACCCGCCGCTCGCTTGCTGCAACAGAACCTGGAAGCCAAGGGGCTGAATTTCCTGTTGCGGAAGCAGACCGAGGAGTTGGTGCGCGGCGAGTCCGGCAGGGTCTGCGCGGTCAAGTTCAAGGACGGCGAGTCCGTACCGGCCGACCTGGTGGTCATGGCCGTCGGCATCCGCCCCAATACGGAACTGGCGGAATCCGCCGGCCTGCATTGCCATCGCGGTCTGGTGGTCAACGACACCATGCAAACCTTCGACCCGCGCATCTATGCCGTGGGCGAGTGTGTCAGCCATCGCGGCATCGCCTACGGCCTGGTGGCGCCGCTGTTCGAGCAGGCCAAGGTCTGCGCCAATCACCTGGCCGAGCACGGCGTCGCGCGTTATCAGGGCTCGATGACCTCGACCAAGCTCAAGGTCACCGGCATCGACCTGTTTTCCGCCGGCGACTTCACCGGCGCGCCGGGCACCGAATCCCTGGTGTATTCCGATGCCGCCACCGGCAGCTACAAGAAACTGGTGATCAAGGACAACAAGCTGGTCGGCGCCTGTATCTACGGCGATACCCTGGACGGCGCCTGGTACTTCGATCTGCTGCGCGAAGGCACCGACATCGCCCAGTTCCGCAAGACCCTCCTGTTCGGCCAGCACCATCTGGGCGACTCCGGCCACGGCCCCGCCGAGCGGGTCGCCGCGTTGCCCGACTCGGCCGAGATCTGCGGTTGCAACGGCGTCTGCAAAGGCGACATCGTCAAGGCCATCCGCGCCAACAAGCTGTTCACGCTGGACGAGGTGCGCGCCCATACCAAGGCTTCCGCTTCCTGCGGCTCCTGCACCGGCCTGGTGGAAGCGGTGCTGGCCCACACGGTGGGCGGCGACTACTCCGCCGCGCCGAGCAAAAAACCGCTGTGCAAGTGCACCGAGCACAGCCACGACGAGATCATCGCCGCCATCCGCGATCAAGCGCTCAAGAGCATGCCGGCGGTGTTCGCGGCGCTGGACTGGAGCACCCCGGACGGCTGCGCCAGTTGCCGCCCGGCGGTGAACTACTACCTGTTGGCGCGCTGGCCCGCCGAGTACAAGGACGATGCCCAGTCGCGCTACATCAACGAGCGCGCCCACGGCAACATCCAGAAAGACGGCTCTTTCTCGGTGGTGCCGCGCATGTGGGGCGGCCTGACCAACCCGAAGGAATTGCGCGCCATCGCTGACGTGGCCGAGAAGTTCAACGTGCCCGAGGTGAAAGTCACCGGCGGCCAGCGCATCGACCTGTTCGGCGTCAAGAAGACGGACTTGCCGGCCATGTGGAAGGATTTGTCCGATGCCGGTTTCGTCTCCGGCCATGCTTACGGCAAGGCGCTGCGCACCGTGAAGACCTGCGTCGGCAGCCAGTGGTGCCGCTTCGGCACGCAGGATTCCACCGGCCTGGGCGTCAAGCTGGAGCGGATGACCTGGGGTTCCTGGACGCCGCACAAGTACAAAATGGCCGTGTCCGGCTGCCCGCGCAACTGCGCCGAGGCGACCATCAAGGACTTCGGCATCGTCTGCGTCGAGTCCGGTTATGAGCTGCACGTCGGCGGCAACGGCGGCATCAAGGTACGCGTCACCGACCTGCTCTGCCGGGTGGAAACCGAGGAGCAGGTGATGGAGTACTGCGGCGCCTACACCCAGCTCTACCGGGAAGAAGCCCACTATCTGGAACGCACCGCGCCCTGGGTCGAACGGGTCGGCCTCGCCCACATCAAGGCGAAGGTGGTGGATGACGCGGCGGGCCGCGCCGAGCTGCACGAGCGCTTCAAGTTCAGCCAGCAATTCGCCCAGATCGACCCGTGGAAGGAACGCGCCGATGGCGGGTCGGCCCACGAGTTCCAGCCCATCCGCATCACCGCTTGAAGGACACCAACATGAACGACTGGATCGAAATCGCGAAGATCGACGACATCCCCCGCCAAGGCTCGCGGGTGGTGGAACTGGACCACGACGACAGGGTGAATCGCATCGCCGTGTTCCGCACCGCCAGCGACGATATCTACGCCGTGCGCGACAAATGCCCGCATCGCGGCGGGCCGCTGTCCGAGGGCATCGTCCACGGCGGCCAGGTCACCTGCCCGTTGCACAACTGGAAGATCGACCTCGCCACCGGCGAGGCGGTGCTGCCGGACAAGGGCTGTGCCCGCACCTATGCCACCAAGGTGGAAGACGGTCAGGTGTTTTTGAAGTTGGCTTGAATACCCCGTAGGGTGCGCCGTGCGCACCGACAACTTACCCGAGGGAATCCATCATGTTGTTCGGACGTAGCAAGAAGAACCCGATCAAGATCGCCGACAAGGGCGTGGTGGAGTGGAAATACGCCGCCTGCGGCTACTGCTCCACCGGCTGTTCCATCGAGGTGGGCCTGAACGCCGAAGGCACGCCGGTTTCCTCGCGCGGCGTTGCCGATGCCGACGTCAACCGCGGCAAGCTGTGCCTGAAGGGCATCTTCGAACACGAGCTGTTCACCTCCGCCGGGCGCGGCCTCAAGCCCTTGATGCGGGATAAATGGCACGACGAATGGCAACCCGCTACCTGGGATGCCAGCCTGGACAAGCTGCACGACGAGATCCGCCGGATTCAGGCCGAACACGGGCCGGATTCCTTCGCCATCATCTCCACCGGCCAGATGCTGACCGAGGAGTTCTACACCCTCGGCAAGCTGACCCGCGGCCTCATCGGCACCAACAATTACGACGGCAATACCACGCTGTGCATGGCCTCGGCGGTGTCCGGCTACAAGCGCTCGTTCGGCTCCGACGGCCCGCCCGGCTGCTACGAGGATTTCGAGCACACCGGTTGCCTGATCGCCTGGGGTTCCAACCTGCCGGAACAGCATCCGATCATCTACTGGCGCATGAAAGAGGCGCAGGAGAAGACCGGCTTCCCGCTGATCGTGGTGGACCCGCGCGTCACCATGCTGGCGCAGAACGCACACATTCACCTGGCCATCACGCCGGGCACCGACGTGGTGCTGATGAATGCTTTGATGCATGTGATCTTCAAAGAAGGTTTGGAAGACCAGCGCTACATCGACGCCAACACCACCGGCATCGAGGCGTTGCGCGCCGAAGTCGAGAAATACGACCCGGTGACCGCGTCGAAGATTTGCGGCATCGACGAAGACACCATCCGCGTCGTCGCGCGCACCTTCGCCAAGGCGCCGGCCGCGATGCAGATCTGGACCATGGGCATCAACCAGTCCACCCACGGTTCCGACGGCGTGGTGGGCATCAACAACCTGGCGTTGATCACCGGCAACATCGGCAAACCCGGTGGGACCAGCCTGTCCATCACCGGCCAGTGCAACGCGATGGGGACGCGCGAATGGTCGTCCTGCTCCGGCCTGCCCAACTACCGCGCGCTGGAGAATCCGCAGCATCGGGAAGAAGTGGCGCAGTTCTGGAATGTGGACCCGGAGTTTTTCCCGAAAAAACGCGGCATGTATCAGACCGACATCTACCAGGCCATGGAAGCCGGGCAGATCAAGGGACTGTGGCTGATCGCCACCAACCCGATGTCGTCGCTGCCCAACACGGCGCGGGTGCGCAAGGCGATGGAACAGCTCGAATTCTGCTGCGTGCAGGATTGCTACCAGGACACCGAAAGCGCCCAGTACGCCCACGTCTACCTGCCCGCCGGCACCTGGGCGGAAAAGGACGGCGTGATGACCAACACCGAGCGGCGCATCAACCGCATCACCCCGATCACGCCGCCGCCGGGCGAGGCGAAGCCCGACCTGTGGGTGTTCAACCGGGTCGCGGAACGCTTCAACAAGGATGGCAAGGTCAATTTCCCCGAGAAAGCCGGCGACATCTTCCTGGAGATGGGGCGCTTGTCCGTGGGTCGGCTCGCCGACATCTCCGGCATGAACCATGAATTGATCGAACAGAATCGCGGCATCCAGTGGCCCTACAGCGCCGAACAGGTCGAGCGCGGCGAAGCGCCGCCGAAAGGCGGCAAGCGCCTGTACACCCAGGACGGCGTGTTCAGCTACCCGGATGGCCGCGCGAAGCTGATCCCGCTGCCGTTCATCGACAACAACGAAGTGCCGGACGAGAAGTTTCCGATCTGGCTCAACACCGGTCGCCTGATCGAGCATTGGCATGGCCGCACCAAGACCGGCAAGATCGGCAACAACAACAAGTTCAGCCCGATCCCGTTCATCGAGATCAATCCCGATCTGGCGGCGGAACTGGGCATCCAGCGCGGCGAATATGTGCGCATGGTGTCGCGCCGCGGCGACGCGGTGGCGATGGCGCAGCCGACGCAGCGGGGGCCGAAGAACATGGTGTTCCTGCCGTTCCACTTCCACGACTGCGCCAATCGACTGACCCTGGGCCTGCTCGACCCGCACTCGCGCCAGCCCGCCTACAAACAGTCCGCCATCCGCATCGAACGCATCGCCGACCAGCAGGCGGCGGCGAAGTTGTCGATGGAAATGCGGAAATTTTGATGATCACCACAAACGCCAGTCCCCTCTCCCGCAAGCGGGAGAGGGCTAGGGAGAGGGAAAAACCGTTGCATTCCAACGTTGCTTCCCTCTCCCTCTCCCCCAACCCCTCCCCCGCCTGCGGGGGAGGGGAGTAAACAGGAGCCCGCCATGTTCCAAGTACGCCCCAACGAGCCCGATTACGCGCTGCTGAACGATCCCGCCAGCCAATCGCACAACTGCTATGGCAAGCCCATCGAGACCGTGCCGGCAGGCCATGGCCTGCGCGAGCAAAGCCTGCACATCAACGGTAACGCCGGCATCGGCGCCAACCCCAACCGCTACAAGCAGCACGGCTTCTTCTTCAACGCCGACAACTGCATCGCCTGCCATGCCTGCGAGTCGGCCTGTTCGGAGAAGAACGACAACCCGGCGCACATCGCCTTCCGCTCGGTCGGCTTCGTCGAGGGCGGCACCTACCCGAACTATCAGCGCCTCAACATCTCGATGGCCTGCAACCACTGCGACGATCCGGTCTGCCTGAAGGGTTCCCC
>JAUYET010000085.1 GCA_030691265.1 Pseudomonadota bacterium | reverse complement strand
GGAAGCCCAATATTCACCGTGACTTGAGCTACCCCGTAGGTTGGGCAAAGCGAAGCGTGCCCAACATTCCACGCGCAAAACGTTGGGCACGCTTCGCTTTGCCCAACCTACGTAGCGCCGCATTTATCCGGATACCCCGCTAAATTTATGCCTCACTTTCGGAGAGCCATCATGACGCACCCCCTCGCTGGCCAGCCCGCCCCGGCAGACGTTCTGACCGATATTCCGGCGCTGCTAACCGCCTATTTCAATCAGCCCGATGTCAGCCAGGCCGCGCAGCGCGTCGCCTTCGGCACCAGCGGCCATCGCGGCAGCGCGATCAACGGCAGTTTCAACGAGGCGCATATCCTGGCGATCACCCAGGCGGTGTGCGAATACCGCAGCGCGCAGGGCATCACCGGGCCGCTGTATCTCGGCAAGGACACGCATGCGCTGTCGGAGCCGGCGCAACGCAGCGCGCTGGAAGTGCTCGCCGCCAACGGTGTCGAGACGCGGGTGCAGTCGAACGATGGCTACACGCCGACGCCGGTCATTTCGCACGCGATCCTGGCTTACAACCGTATCGATGGCGCGCCGCGCGCCGACGGCATCGTCATTACGCCGTCGCACAACCCGCCGCGCGACGGCGGCATCAAATACAACCCGCCGCACGGCGGCCCGGCCGATACCGATGCCACCGGCTGGATCGAGCAGCGCGCCAACGCATTGATGGCCGGCGGCAACCGCGATGTGAAGCGGGTGCCTTACGCACAGGCGCTGGCTGCGCCGACCACGCTGCTGGAAGATTTCGTCGCGCCTTACGTGGCCGATCTGGGCGCGGTGATCGACATGGAAGCGATCCGCAACGCCGGTCTCAAAATCGGCGTCGATCCCTTGGGCGGCGCGGCCGTGGCGTACTGGAAGCCGATCGCGGAGAAGTACGGCCTGAACATCGAGGTGGTGAATCCCAAGGTGGACCCGGCGTTCGCGTTCATGACGCTGGATCACGATGGCAAGATTCGGATGGACTGCTCCAGCCCGTATGCGATGGCCAGTCTGGTCAAGCTGAAAGACCAATTCGACATCGCCTGGGGCAACGATGCCGACGTCGATCGGCATGGCATCGTGACGCAGTCGATCGGTTTGCTCAACCCGAATCACTTTCTGGCCGTGGCCATCCACTATTTGCTGACGCACCGGCCGCAATGGCCGGTGAGCGCGGCGGTCGGCAAGACCTTGGTTTCCAGCGGGCTGATCGACCGCGTGGTGAACGGCCTCGGCCGCAAGTTTCTGGAAGTGCCGGTCGGCTTCAAGTGGTTCTCCGCCGGTCTGCTCGATGGCAGTTTCTGCTTCGGCGGCGAGGAATCCGCCGGCGCATCCTTCCTGCGCCGCGACGGCAGCGCCTGGACCACCGACAAGGACGGCATCATCCTCGGCCTGCTCGCCGCCGAGATCACCGCCGTCACCGGCAAAGACCCGGGTCGTTACTACCAGGAACTCGCCGCCCAACATGGCACGCCGTATTACGTGCGCATCGACGCGGCCGCCACGCCGGCGCAGAAAGCCGCATTCAAGCAACTGACCGGCGAGCGCGTTGCCGCAGCCACGCTGGCCGGTGAGCCTATCATCGCGAAAATGACGCGCGCGCCCGGCAACGACGCGCCCATCGGCGGCCTTAAAGTGACCACGGAAAACGGCTGGTTCGCTGCGCGTCCGTCCGGCACGGAGGACATCTACAAGCTGTATGCGGAAAGCTTCAAGAGCGCCGAACACCTGCAGGAGATCGTGCGTGAAGCGCAAAGTATCGTGACGGATGCGCTGGCAGGTTAGCGTTCCGTTCGCCGCGTTGAATTATTCGCCCACAACCGGGGTGGGGCATGTTAGGCTGCGCGGCTATTTTTTCCACTAACACGAACGATTGCCGTATCCCGCTCGACACGATAGGCGGGGCTGCAGGAGCAAAACCACACATGGCAAAAGAAGAGTTGATCGAAATGGAAGGCATCGTTAACGAGGTCTTGCCGGATACCCGCTTCAAGGTGACGTTGGACAACGGCATGGAAATCCAGGCCTACGCATCCGGCAAAATGAAGAAGCACCGGATTCGGATTCTGGCGGGAGACAAAGTCACGCTGGAACTTTCTCCCTACGATCTCAGCAAAGGCCGCATCAGCTTTCGCCACAAGGACGAGCGTCCTGCCGGCGGCCCGCCGCCGTCAACTCAATTCCGGCGTCGCTGAGCGTGCGGGATGCTCCGGGGGTAGACACAATCCTTCGGTAGAAACAAAAAACGCGGCCGAGGCCGCGTTTTTCGTTCTACCGAAGGAAGAATTAGATCCCTTGGATCTTGCTGGCCTGGAGGCCTTTCTTGCCCTGGGTCACTTCGAACTGCACGCGCTGGTTCTCGGCCAGAGTCTTGAAGCCGTTACTCTGGATTTCGCTGAAGTGCGCGAACAGATCCTCACCGCCTTGATCGGGGGTGATGAAGCCGAAGCCCTTGGAGTCGTTGAACCATTTCACGGTGCCGGTTTGAGTGCTCATGTATCTTTCCTTTAAATGAAGCGGGCGATAGCAAAAACGCTAAGCCCAAAAAATGCCCAAGCTCAAGGAATGTAACCGAGGGAATTCAAACCGCGACAGTCTCAAACGAGCAGAAACTGGACAGACCTGATACCACTTAGACAACCACTTGACGCAAGCGCACGCGCATCATACGCAGTTCTTGCCGGCGCGGGGTGTTTTTCATAGGTTGAATTTCACACTTTTTGTTCATTGCGGATCGCAGTTGCCCCCGCAGTTGATACCCTGATCGCACGTCGGCCGGGTGTATGCGTATCGGTGGGGTGTCGCTTGCACCGTTTTCAACCTTGAGGATTGCTGACCGGAATCAAGCAATATCGCGGCAACTGCCCCCATGTCACACAAGGGGACTAGGATGACGAGCCCCCAGCCACCTGGGGCCGCTTTCTGAGTACGACCCAACCCACCTCTGGAGTACGCCATGAATCGCATGTCCATCCTGTTTGCCGCCCTGATCGTGTCTGGCATTGCCCAAGCCGCCGACGTACCTGCTGCATCCGCCACCCCGACGACCCCGCAAGCCTGGGCCGGAAAAATGCTCGATCCCACCCAGAACGCCGCCGCCTTCAAGGATCCCGCCGCGTTCCAGCAGTGGAGCAATGCCATGCTGAATCCGGCCACCTCGATGAGCATGATGCAGTCGGGCATAGACCCCAACACGGCGCTGCGCATGCTCTCCGGCATGATGAATCCGGCCTCCATGCAGAACTATATGCAGTTCATCGACCCTGCTATCGCCATGAGATGGATGGGCGCCGGCATCGATCCCCGCTTTGCCACCGCATTGCTCAGTCAGGGCATCAACCCGAACGCCTACATGAGCATGATGCAGGCCCCGATGAGCCCGCAGATGATGGGCATGAGCCCGCAGATGATGGGCATGGGCGCGCAGATGCTGAACCCCGGCATGGTCGGCAACTGGATGGGCGCACCGATGAACCCCGCCGCAATGAACACCATGATGGCGCCGATGAACCCCAACATGTACGGCAACTGGGCGGGCGCCGGCATGAACCCGAGCACCTACGGCCCCTGGGGCCAGATGATGAACATGCCTGCCGGTCAGATGAGCGGCATTCCCATCGACCCCGCCGTGTTGATGAAGCTGATGCAGATGCTGCCGATGCCGGCCGCAGCCGCCCCGCAGTCGCCGGCCAAGTAATTCCGCCGCGTCTACCTGTCATCCCCGCGCAAGCGGGTCGCCAGGCTGTCAATGCCTGGCTCGCCACCCGGGCCTGCGAAGGCGCTGGGTGTTTTTTATCCTGAAAACCTCAGTTGACGGATAAATTCATTACGATTCAATGTGTTGCGAGATGTCTGCAGGTGCGAATTCATTCGCACCGAAGCCGTTGATTGTGCGAATAAATTCGCACCTACGAGTGCCTCAACTGAGGTTTGCAGGATTATTCGGCGAGACGTTCAGTCAGCGTCAAGGCAGGGCGATTCATGGCAATTTCAGCGTGGCGGGCAAGAAAACTTCGGTGACCAGAATGGGGTGATTTTCCAGTGCGAACAACGAGCGGCGCGCCCACAGCGTACGCGGCGGCAAGGTGAGATGGCAGACCGCGTCGCGATACAGCGAATGACGTCGATCCAGATGCTGGTATTCGAGCGCCTGGCGTTGAATGCGCGGATTGGTGAACAGCGTCGCGCCGAGCGGGCGATTGCCCAAACCGGCCAGACCCGCCCAAGGCCCGGCCAGGCCGGCAAGTGGAATGACGCTATGGGCGAAGACCAGCGGGGTTTCGGCATCCAACAACAGAACTTCCCGAATCATCGCCTGACGGCTTGGAAACAGGTCGAGCGGGCCGCATTCATCGAGGTTGGGCCGGCCCGGCGATTGCTTCAGCCGGGCCACCCGAAAATCCGGACAGGCCTGCTGTAACCGGCGTGTCAGCGAGCCGCGATCGGTCAGCCAGTGGCGCCACGCGCCCGCCTGCCATGCGGAAGTCAGCCATTGAGTTGCCACTTGGTTGCCAATTCGATGCCGGTTTTTGAAAGCGCGGATTATCCTGCTTTTACTACCCAGGACTCTCCCGCTTTTACCCCCCGGGACTCTCCCGCTTTTTATTAACGGCTAACGCTGGAATAATTCCGCATTCAACCGATCAGGAAGCTTCGCCATGAAAAATAGCCTTATCGCCAGTCTTGCCCTGTTTGTCGCGATGCCGGCGCACGCCCTGGTCGGCGGAACGGTCGACGCCAACCTGGCCAGTTCGCCCTGGGCCGGGGTGGGCGCAGTCAAGGTCAACGGGGGGACGTATTCTGGTGCGCTCATCGGCAACCAATATGTGCTCACTGCCGCACACGTGGTGGGCGGAGCGACGCCAGGACAAGTGCAATTCGTTTTGAACGCCGGCGGCGCGCCCAGTCAGACGCTGGCCGCTGAATCGATCCATGTTTTCTCTGGCTACCAGGGCACCACGTCGGGTGCGGATGGCGTCTGGCACGACGATCTCGCGCTGGTCAAGCTCGCCGCCCCTGTCGCGGCTGGCGTGCCGGTGTACGACTTGTATAACGGACCGTTGCTTGGCAAGACGGTTTCGCTGGTTGGCTACGGCGCGGGCGGGGACGGCGTCAACGGGGCGACCATCGCCCAGGACGACAACCTCAAGCGCGCCGGGCAGAACCGTATCGACCTCACGCTCGTGGACGACGACGGCGGCTCGCAGTATGAAATCTTCCTGTTCGATTTCGACGGCCCCGACTCGACGACCAACGTCTTCGGCGCGAATAACAACCCGCAAAATTTAACCCTCGGCGCGGCGGTCGAAGCGCAGTACGCCGGCGGCGATTCCGGCAGTCCCCTGTTCGTCAACGACAACGGCACATGGAAACTTGCCGGCATCGCTGCGTTCAACGCTAGCGTCACCGGCTTGCCGGGCAGTAACGTCAAATTCGGCGCCGTCGGCGGCGGCAGCATCGTTGCGCCGTATGCGACCTGGATTCAGGCAACCATTGCCGTATCTGTATCCGCACCCGTGCCCGAACCCGAAACCTGGTTGATGCTGCTGGCCGGCCTGGGGCTGGTGGGTGTGGCAAGGGTCGGGAAATCGCGCGCCGACGCGAAGATTTAGCGTCTGCTTTAAGCCCGCAACCCAAAGCCTGCAACCTTTCAAGCCCGCAAGTAATCCAGCCCGCGCGGCAGCCAGCGCGCCAGATGCCGGTCCGCTACCTCGGGCTGATGCGTGAGTAATTCTTCCGCAACATCGCGCGCGGCTTGCAACAGATCGAGATCGGTCTCCAGATTGGCGAAACGCAATATCTGTTGGCCGGACTGGCGCGCGCCCATGAATTCGCCGGGGCCGCGCAGTTTCAGGTCTTCACGCGCGATGGCGAAGCCGTCGGCATGTTCCTTGATGATGCGCAGGCGTTGCCGACCGCTGTCGGACAGCGCGTCGCCGTAGAGCAGCAGACAGGTCGATAGCCGCGCGCCGCGCCCGACCCGGCCGCGCAACTGGTGCAATTGGGCGAGGCCGTAACGCTCGGCATGCTCGATCACCATCAACGCCGCATTCGGCACATCGACGCCGACTTCGATCACCGTGGTGGCGACCAGCAGATGGATCTCGCCGGCTTTGAAGGCGGCCATCACTGCGGCTTTTTCTTCACTTTTCATGCGGCCGTGCACCAGGCCGATATTCAGTTCCGGCAGCAGATCGGTCAGCTCGACATGGCTCTCTTCGGCGGCGCGCAATTGCAGTTTTTCCGACTCCTCGACCAGCGGACACACCCAATAGGCCTGCGCGCCGGACTGACAGTAGTCGCGCAAGCGGCCGACGACTTCATCGCGCCGTTTCAGCGGCAACACCTTGGTGGCGATCGGCGTGCGTCCGGGCGGCAATTCGTCGATCACCGAAACGTCGAGATCGGCGTAGTAACTCATCGCCAGCGAGCGCGGAATGGGCGTGGCGGACATCATCAGCAGGTGCGGCGTTTGCCCGGCCTCGCTGCCTTTCTCGCGCAAGGCCAGACGCTGTCCGACGCCGAAGCGGTGCTGTTCGTCGACGATGGTCAGGGTCAGATTGGCGAAGCTGACGCCGGCCTGGAACAGGGCGTGGGTGCCGACGGCGACGTGGATTTCACCGGCCGCGATGCGCGCCAGGTTTTCCTTCTTCGCCTTGCCCTTGAGCGCGGCGGCGACCCAGGCCACTTCCATGCCGAGCGGTTGCAGCCATTCGCGCATTTTCAGGAAAAGCTGTTCCGCCAGGATTTCCGTCGGCGCCATCACGGCGACCTGGCCGCCGGCCGCGAGCGCGGGCAGCAGCGTGAGCGCGGCGACCAGGGTTTTGCCGCTGCCGACATCGCCTTGCAACAAGCGGTTCATCGGGTGCGGCCGCGCCAGATCGCGGCGGATTTCCTGCAATGACCGGCCTTGGGCGGCGGTCAGCGCGAAGGGGAGGGCGGCGAGTAATCGCTCAGAGAGGCCGCCATCGCCAGCGAGTGACACGGCGCTGAGTTGGTCGCGCTGGCGTGCAGCCAGGCGCAGGGAAAGTTGCTGTGCCAGCAGTTCGTCGAACTTGATGCGTTGCCAGGCCGGCGTGGTCTGGGTTTCCAGCGCGTTCAGGTCGGCGTCGGGTTGCGGATGGTGCAGAGCGCGCAGCGCGTCGGCGAAGCTGGGGAGGACGTAGGATGCGGTGAGGTACGAACCGCATCGCTCCTCGTGCCGCGGCAAGTGATGCGGTTCGCTACGCTCTGATGAAGCCCCTACCCTTCGGTAACCACATCCTACGAAGAGCTTCTCCAGCACGTTATCCGGCAACGTCTCGCTCAGATCGGCTTGCTGCAACGCGATTTCCACCGCCTTGCGAATCGCGTTTTGCGAAAACGCCGCCACCGCCGGGTAAACCGGCGTCAGCGTGGCCGGCAAGGGTGTGTTTTCGCGCACCACGCGCATCTGTGGATGCACCATCTCCGCCCCGAAGAAGCCGGGCCGCACCTCGCCGAACAGCCGCACGCGCACGCCGGGTTGGAGCTGGCTCAACTGGCTGGGGTAGAAATGCAGCAGGCGAAAATGGAGATGCGAACTGGCGGGAGCGGCGCTTTCGGCGATCTCCACCAGTAACTGCCGGCGCGGTCGGTTCTGCACTTCGGCATGCACCACGATGCCCTCGACTTGCACATCGACGCCCATGCGCACATCGCGCAACGGCGTCAGGTGCGTCTCATCGAGATAGCGCATGGGCAGATGCAGGATCAGATCCTGGA
The DNA here is from genome assembly GCA_030691265.1 of Pseudomonadota bacterium. GTDB lineage: Bacteria > Pseudomonadota > Gammaproteobacteria > Burkholderiales > Thiobacillaceae > PFJX01. The sequence goes on along the minus strand of JAUYET010000085.1, from coordinate 816 downwards.
CGCACGCATAGCCCAGTTTGCGGGCGACCAGATCGGCATCAAGCGTAGCCATGCTATGTAGGGCGGAATCCCCGCAAGGGGGAGGCCGGATTCGTACGCGCCAAGGCGCTACGACTCCGCTCAAGCGAAGCGCCTTCCGCCGGATGCACCGAGCGTTGGCGGAAGGCGCTTCGCTTTTCCGCCCTACATAGCGTTTTCATCGGCAGCGGTAATCAGCCCAGCACCATCACCGCATCCGCCTCCACCAGCCCGGCGCGCGGCAACGACGCCACGCCGACGGCGGCGCGCGCCGGGTAAGGCTGGCTGAAATACTGGGCCATGATCTCGTTGACCTTGGCGAAGTGGCCGAGGTCGGTCAGAAATACATTGAGTTTGACCACATCGGCCAGACTGCCGCCGGCGGCTTCGGCGACGGCGGCCAGGTTCTTGAACACCTGATGAATCTGCGCTTCGATGCCCTCGACCATCTGCATGGAAGCGGGGTCGAGGCCGATCTGGCCGGACATATAAATCGTGCCGTTGACGTTGACGGCTTGCGAATAGGTGCCGATGGCTTGCGGGGCGTTGGCGGTGGCGACGATGGTTTTGGTCATGGCGGGTTCCGGTGGGTGGGGTAGCGTAGGGTGCGCCGTGCGCACGGCGCACCCTACCATTTCAAGCCAGCCAGTGCAGTAGGCAATCCTCTCAACTTAACCAATCCCCCATCAAGTGGTTGATTTATATGCATGTTTCCGATGCGGCTTAGGATGAGCAGGTCTGGGTTTGGCGGCGCCCGCCACGAAGCGGATCAGGTTATTTGCCAGTTCCGCGAACACG
>JAUYET010000002.1 GCA_030691265.1 Pseudomonadota bacterium | reverse complement strand
TCCTCCTCGCCATGCCTCGGCATGACTCGTCGTCGCGCCTTGCCAGCCAACTCGTCCACCTCGCACTCGGGCGCGTTCAACTGAGGAATCTAGGTTGAAATCTCCCCGACTGGTCATGCTGGCTGTCGCCCTCGCCTTCGGGGCGACGCTGGTCGGCCAACGCTACTGGGCGGAACCGGCGCAACCGCTGCTGGGAACGCCGGAAGATGTTCGACTGACCGATTTCTGGGCGACACGCCTGCCCGACCTCCAGAACAAAACGCAGGCGCTCAGGCAATGGCAAGGCAAGGTTCTCGTGGTGAACTTCTGGGCGCCCTGGTGCCCGCCCTGCCGCAAGGAAATTCCCGCTTTCATCCGCATGCAGGCACAACTCGGCAAACAAGGTTTGCAGTTCGTCGGCATCGCGCTCGACGACGCCGACAAGGTCAGCGCTTTTGTCGATGCAAGCGGCATCAATTACCCGATCCTGCTCGCTGGCTCGCATGCCGCCGCGCTGTCATATAGCTCAGGCAACCGACTCGGCGGCCTGCCCTACAGCGTGCTGTTCGACCGCCAGGGCAATGCCGTCGCCACCCTCACCGGCGGCGTGACGCAAGCGCGCCTGGAAGCCCTGTTGAAACCGCTGCTCTGATGACACAAACCGTGACGCCAACCGCACACCCCGTCACCCCGTCGCGTTCGCTGATCAGCGCCGCCGGCCGCGCCATCGGCGATTACGCCATGATTCGCGACGGCGATCGAATTCTGCTCGGCCTGTCCGGCGGCAAGGACAGCCTGTCGCTGCTGCACATCCTGCTGCACCTGCAAAAAAAGGCGCCGATCAAATTCGAACTCGCCGCCTGCACGGTCGATCCGCAATCGCCGGAATACGACCCTTCGCCGCTGAAAGCCTATCTGGCCGAGTTGGGCGTGCCGTACTTCTACGAATCGCAGCCGATACTGGAACAGGCCGAAATCCACATGAAGGGAACCTCCTTCTGCGCCTATTGCTCGCGCATGCGGCGCGGCATCCTGTACGCGCAAGCCCGCCAGCACGGCTACAACGTATTGGCTTTGGCGCAGCACCTCGACGACCTCGCCGAGAGCTTTCTGATGAGCGCGTTCTTCGGCGGCAAGTTACGCACCATGCAGGCGCATTACCTGAACGACGCCGGCGATGTGCGCGTGATTCGCCCGCTGGTCTATGCGCGCGAACGCCAGACCCGCGACTTCGCGGCCAAAGCCGGCTTGCCGGTGATCTTTGAAAACTGCCCGGCCTGCTTTTCCATGCCCATGCAACGCATGCACATGAAGCAACTTCTCGCCGACCAGGAAAAACAACATTCCAAGCTGTTCGCCAGCCTGCTCACCACGATGAAACCGCTGATGGCCTTGCAAGGGCCGGAAGCCGAAGAATCATGAGCACCGAGCGATGAGCACCTATGTCGTCGGCGACATCCAGGGCTGCCATGCCGCACTGGAAGAACTGCTCGCTGCACTGAATTTCGACCGCACGCAGGATCGACTCTGGATTACCGGCGACCTGGTCAACCGGGGCGAGGATTCGCTCGCCGTATTGCGTTGGTGTATGGCGCACGACGACTGCGTCGTCGCCGTGCTGGGCAATCACGATCTGCATCTGCTGGCGGTAGCGGAAGGCTTCGTACCGCCGCATCGCAAAGACACGCTGGACATGATCCTGGCCGCGCCCGACCGCGACGCACTGCTGACCTGGCTGCGCCAACGTCCGCTGCTGCATCGCGACGGCCCCTGGATGATGCTGCATGCCGGCCTGCCGCCGGAGTGGAGCGCCAAGCAGGCGGAAAAACGGGCGGCTGAGCTCGAAGCCGCGCTGCACGGCCCGGATTGGCGCAACTTTCTCGCCCAGATGTACGGCAACGAACCCCGCCGCTGGACGCCCGACCTGCAAGGCCAGGAGCGTCTACGTTTCATCGCCAACGCACTGACCCGCACGCGCTATCTGCACCCGGATGGCAGTCTGGAGTTTCAGCACAAGCTCGGACTTGACTCAACGCCAGCCGGCCTGACGCCCTGGTTCGATTTCCCCGGCCGCGCCAGCGCCGCTGGAAAAGACTGTGTGCGCATCCTGTTCGGCCACTGGTCCACCCTCGGCCTGTTGATCCGGGAGGATGTCATCGCGCTGGATACCGGTTGCCTGTGGGGCGGCGCGCTGACGGCGTTCAGGCTGGATGACGAGCAGTGCTTTCAGGTCCGCTGCTCCGCCAGGGGAATGCCGGGATCGTAAACCGCTACATCCCCAAGGCCGAACGTATTGTCGCCTCAGCCCGTTTTGCCAATTCGCGCCGATGCTGGCCATGGCTCTCCAAAGCAGGCAGGAAGGTCACTTCAACCACCAGGCCGCGCAGCTTGGCAATGCGCCAGAACGAGGCCAGCAGCGTCAAATCACCGTGGTAAGCCGCTTCCAGGCACGGACTGCCCTGCAAGTTCAGATATCGGATAGAAGCCGGCGCCACCGGGCAGCCCGCTTCAACCGCAGGCTGAAATAACGAGGGAAAGAAAGTACGCAGTTCCTGACCATCCGAGGTGGTGCCTTCCGGGAAGAAGGCCAGACACTCGCCGGCCCGCAATTCAGCGGCCATTTCCTGATTCACACGAATCGCATCGGATTTTTTCTCGCGCGTGATGAACAGTGTGCCAGCCGCCTTTGCCAACCGCCCCAGCAAAGGCCAATCCTGCACTTCCGCCTTGGAAATGAAGCGCGCCGGCAACAGGCTGTGCAGGACGTGGATATCCAGCCAGGAAATATGATTGGCCACCAACACCGCGCCGCCGACCGGGGGGGCGCCGCTGACGCGCAATTCGATTTTCAGAATGCGCATCAGGCTGCCCGCCCAAGCCATCAACTGCCGGTTGCGGGCGGTGCGATCCATGCGCTGGTAGAGAAACAACGCCGTGCCGACGCCAGTGAGCACCAGGCTGAATAAGCGCAGGATTTTGATGACGGGACGGATCATCCGGGGTTCCTCAATTGACCGCTCCTCATCCCTTGCGAGGCCGCATGAATGCTGGCGTTTGCGCCTTCGACGACGGACGTCATTCAGGTGGCGCCGCTAGCCCGGATATGGGTCATCACAAAAAAGGCCGACGCGAGGTCGGCCCGATATACACGCAACAGGCTAAAACTCAGTTGCCGCCTTCGTGCGATTTCTTCGCGAGTTTGGCCCACATGAACAAACCCATGGCGACAATGAAACCAAGGGTGAACAGGCTCAACAAGCCGATGCTCGATCCGAACAGCTCTTTCATCACAACATCCATTTTCAAGCTCCTTTTGCAAAACGCCCTTACGGACGGTTATGAAATGAATCACTGCCAAGTTTGATTGCGCCGGCCAGCGGCAAGGTGAACTCCCCGGCAAGACGCCAGGCGTGATCACCCGGCTCCAGTACCCATCTCCGCTTACCGTGGCTGCTTTCAGGCACGGCACCGACGTACTCGGCACCCCCAAGACCCTGCAACTGGACGCGCACATCCTGACCGGATTGCGTCGGGTGAAGCAAGAGCAACTCCAGACTGGCGGGCATCGCATCCAGTCGGCCTGACAATTTGAGTCTGGCAACGCCGTTGACCATCGCCAACTCCCCCATGATCGAGAGCGCTGCGGCCCGCTCTTCGCGCGTAGTGTCTTTGCCGGGCGCCATGCCTTCCTTGTGGTAACCCGCGTTGACCAGCGCGTCCGGCTTGTCCGCCGCAATAAAATACGTCGCGAAGCTCGCCACGACGGCGATCGCCGGCAAACCGGCTATCAACCAGATCATGGGTTCTTTCCACCACACGCGCTGCAAGGGTTCTTTCATCGTATTCATGGCCTTATTTCAGGAAACTGGACTTGGCTTCACGCACGATCCCGGGCTCATCATCCGCCTTGATCGTGAAAATAATAGGCTGGCTGGGCCGTTTCAATTGGCTGCTATCAACACGTAATACGACGTTCACGTTCTCGGTCCCCAAGGCAGGTATCTCGACATGCCCGCCCGAGACCATATTCAAACCCTCAATGCCGCCGACAGAAATGCTGTAGCGGTGCGGACGCCCATCCATGTTGATGACTTGCAGACGATACAAATTTTCTGTTTGCCCGTTTTCGGCCAGCCGGGACAAAACCTGCCGATCGCGAATGACATCGGTCCGCAACGGCACACGCCCCACCAGCGTGTACACAAAAACCACACAGATTGCGCCGAGAACAAAAGTGTAGGCAAGCGTGCGCGGGCGCAAGGTGTGCTTGGCGATGTCCTTGTCCGCATACTTGCCATCGATGGCGTTCTGGGTCGAATAGCGGATCAACCCCTTGGGGTAGTCCATCTTGTCCATGACCTGATCGCAGGCGTCGATACAGGCTGCGCAGCCGATGCACATGTATTGCAGGCCATTGCGTATGTCGATGCCGGTCGGGCAGACCTGAACGCAGATGCCGCAGTCCACGCAGTCGCCCAAGCCGTTTGCCTTGTAGTCGGCGCCTTTCTTGCGCGTGCCGCGCGATTCGCCGCGACGGTAGTCGTAGGTGATGATCAGGGTGTCCTGGTCGAACATCACGCTCTGAAAACGCGCATAGGGGCACATGTACTGGCAAACCTGCTCGCGCATGAAACCAGCGAAACCCCAGGTGGCGAAGCCGTAGAAGAATATCCAGAAGGTCTCCCACGGACCGAACGACCAGGTCAGGAATTCCTGTTCAAGCACCTGGATCGGGGTGTAGTAACCGACGAAAGTGAAGCCCGTCCACAAGGAAAGCAGAACCCACGCCAGATGTTTGCCACCGCGACGCACCACCTTGTTGGCGGACCACGGCGCTTCGTTAAGCTTCTTCTGCTTGTTGTGATCGCCCTCGAACCAGCGCTCGATCCAGATGAACAACTGCGTGTACACCGTCTGCGGGCAGGCATAACCGCACCACAAGCGGCCGGCCACAGCAGTGAACAGGAATAGCGACAGTGCTGAAATGATCAGGATCGCGGCCAGCCAGACAAAGTCCTGCGGCCAGAAAACCCAGTCGAACAGGTAGAACTTGCGTGCGCCCAGGTCGAAAAGCACCGCCTGGCGGTCGTTCCAGTTCAGCCAGGGCAGCCCGTAGAAAATGATCTGCGTGAACAGAACCAGACCGCCCCGCCAGTAATTGAAAATGCCGGAAACTGCGCGCGGGTAGATTTTCTGATGCACGGCATAAAGCGACTGTTCCTGCTCGCCTTCTGCATCTTTGATGATGGGAATGTCGGGATGCGGCTCAGCCACGTGACGTCTCTCTTTTCAATGCCCTGTCTTGGCCATCTCTATTTTCCGCGCATGCCATAGAACACATTCCGGGCAAAAGGCGTATTGAACGATCTGGTGTATCCATGAATCCCGGAAGCGAGCCAGCTCATGTAAACCGGCTCGCTTCCGGGGCCGGCTTTTCGGCCAGCCCCGGTCGCTACAACAGATTACTGCGCAGGCGCTGTGGCATCGGCCGGCGCAACATCAGGCGCGGCAGGTGCAACCAGGATCGGTTTCTGACCACCGCCAAGACCCCAGACATAGGCCGCCAGCAAATGCACCTTGTTCTCGCCAAGCAATTCAAGCTGAGCCGGCATTCCGCCCTTGCGACCTTTGACGATGCTCTTGGTGATCTCGTCTTCGCTGCCACCATACTGCCAGGCGTCGTCAGTCAGGTTGGGGAAGCCAGCGGCGGCTATGCCCTTGCCATCTTCACCGTGACAACCTGCACAAGCGGCATATTTCGCCTTGCCGACCGCAGCCAGCGCGGTGTCATGCTGCTTGCCGCCAAGTGACAACACATAGTTGGCCACTTCCTTGGCGCCCTGGACATCACCCGCCAGACCGCCCGGCATCTCGGCAACGCGGCCGTTGGCGATGCTGGCCTTGACGTCATCGGGCGTGCCACCGAACAACCACTTGTTGTCGGTCAGGTTGGGGAAACCGGTGGCGCCCTGGCCGCTGGAGCCATGACACTGCGAACAGTAAGTCAGGAACAGATGCTCACCCATCTTATTGGCAGTCGGATCCTTCGCTACAACCGTCAGGTCCTTACCGGCGAACGGCTGAAACACCTTATCGAACTCGGCATCGACACGGGTTTTTTCCTCTTGCCATGCCTTGGCGGAAGACCAGCCTGATGCGCCTTCGAATTTGCCCATGCCAGGGTAAATCACCAGGTAAACAATGCCGAACACGATGAGCAGATAAAACATCCACATCCACCAGCGCGGTAGCGGATTGTTGAGTTCCTGCAAATCGCCATCCCAGGTGGGATGCATCACTTCAGCTTGTTCGCCCGGGGCGAGCGGCTTCACGACGCTCTGGCTCCACAACAACCAGAGCGAGAACAGGATGCCGGCGACGGTAAAGGCAGCGATGTAGTAATGCCAGAAATCGCTGATGAAGTCGGGTACTGCATAACCTTCAATCATGTGTCTCTCCTAATGAACCGACTATATGGAATCGACTCGTGGTCAATCTGGTTTGCGAACCTCAACTGGATCCTCTTGAAACGGGAGGTTGCCAGCATCTTCAAACTTCTTCTTGTTGCCGCCGTAAAACGCCCATACCAGGATGGCGACAAACAAAATGAAGAAGACGACAGTCACGATGGAACTGAGGAGGCCCGCATCCATATCACTTGGCCTTGGGTGCGTAGGTGCCTAGCACTTGCAGATAGGCGATAAGCGCGTCCATCTCGGTCTTGTCTTTCAACATTTCCGGAGCTTGGGCGATTTCCTCATCCGTGTAAGGGTGACCCGCCCAATTCTTGAGCACAGTCATCTTCTTCTGGATGGTCGCATCATCTGCGGCAGCATCAGCCAACCAGGCATAGGCAGGCATGTTGGACTCCGGCACGACGGCACGCGGGTCCATCATGTGGGCGTAATGCCAGTCGTTCGAATAACGGCCGCCGACACGATGCAGGTCCGGGCCGGTACGTTTGGAACCCCACTGGAACGGACGGTCGTAAACGAACTCGCCGGCCACGGAGAAGTGGCCATAGCGCTCGGTTTCGGCGCGGAACGGACGCACCATCTGCGAGTGACAGTTGTAGCAACCCTCGCGGATGTACACATCGCGTCCAGTCAGCTCCAGCGCGTTGTAGGGCTTGAGGCCCGCTACCGGCTGCGTGGTCGACTTCTGGAAGAACAAAGGAACGATCTGCACCAACCCGCCCACGGAGACGACGACGAACGTCAGCACCATCAGCCAGCCGATGTTCTTTTCTAGCGCCTTATGCGAAAACATGTTCGGTCTCCTTGGTTCTAGGCCGCAACGGCTTCGGGGATACGGGCATCGTTGACGGCCTTGCCCGCAGCGATGGTCTTCCACACGTTGTAAGCCATCAGCAACATGCCGGCGAAGAACAGCACGCCACCAATCAAGCGGATGGTATAGAACGGGTACATGGCATTGACCGACTGGGCGAAGCTGTAAGTCAGCGTGCCGTCCGAGTTGGTTGCGCGCCACATCAAGCCTTGTGCAACACCGGCAATCCACATCGCGGCGATATACAGAACGACGCCGATGGTGGACATCCAGAAGTGGGTGTTGATCAGCTTGATGCTGTACATCTCTTCACGACCGAACAGGCGCGGAATGAGGTGGTACAGAGAGCCGATCGAGATCATCGCCACCCAGCCCATTGCGCCGGAGTGGACGTGGGCGATGTTCCATTCGGTGTAGTGGGACAAGGCGTTCACGGTCTTCACCGACATCATCGGACCTTCAAAGGTCGACATGCCATAGAAAGACATCGCGGTGATCAGAAACTTCAGGATCGGGTCGGTACGCAGCTTATGCCAGGCGCCGGACAGGGTCATGATGCCGTTCATCATGCCGCCCCAGGAGGGCGCAATCAGCATCAGCGAGAACACCATGCCGAGAGACTGCGCCCAGTCGGGCAGCGCGGTGTACAGCAGATGGTGCGGGCCGGCCCACATGTAGATGAAGTTCAGCGCCCAGAAGTGAACGATGGACAGGCGATACGAGAAGATCGGGCGACCGGCCTGCTTGGGAATGAAGTAATACATCATGCCCAGGAAGGCGGTGGTCAGGAAGAAACCGACCGCGTTATGGCCGTACCACCACTGCACCATGGCGTCTTGCACACCGGCATAGGCGGAGTACGACTTGGTCAACGTCACCGGCAATTCAGCGCTGTTGACGACGTGCAATATGGTGATGGTGACGATGTAGGCGCCGAAGAACCAGTTGGCCACATAAATGTGCTGGGTCTTGCGCTTGATGATGGTGCCGAAAAACAGCACCGCGTATGCGATCCATACCACCGCGATCAACAAATCGATCGGCCATTCCAGCTCGGCGTATTCCTTGCCCGTGGTGAAACCCATCGGCAGAGAAAGCGCAGCCAGCAGGATGACGAGTTGCCAACCCCAGAACACAAAGGAGGCCAGGCCATCGGACAACAACCGCGCCTGACAGGTGCGCTGCACGATGTACAGCGAAGTGGCAAACAAGGCCGAGCCGCCAAATGCAAAAATGACCGCGTTGGTATGAAGCGGACGGATACGCCCGTATGAAAGATAAGGAGCCAGGGGCCCCAGTGCTTCGGTCAATGTAGGCCAGATGAGCTGAGTGGCAAGAATGACACCCACCAACATCCCGACAATTCCCCATACGATAGTCATGATGGCGAACTGGCGGACGACCTTATAGTTGTATGTTGCTTCCATACGGGTCTCCTTAAGCATTACAGGCTGGGTTGAAAAACACACGTCGAATAAACGACATTCAAATCCTAAATAGACACTTGAGATAAGTCAACGAACACGTCCATCTTCTGCTGGGTCTGGCGACGAACTCTTGCTGCTTGGTTTGGGAAATTCGTCATCCATGAGTATGCGGTGCGCGGGTCCCTCCATATCTTCAAACTGCCCGCTTTTTACGGCCCACAAAAAAACAACCGCGATGGCAGCGACGAAAACCAGACTGAGCGGGATTAATAAATACAGGATGTCCATAGGTTGGCTTTATTGAGTAGCGGCATGGTATTTGTGTCCCATGTCACAGAGCTAATCAAAAATCCTTATGGCCCGATGTATTCAGGTCTTGCTGATGCGAGACAGACGCATCGCGTTCAGCACGACCAGCAACGAAGACAACGACATGCCGATACCGGCCATCCAGGGCGTCACATAGCCCATCGCAGCGGCCGGGATGGCCAACGCGTTATAAAACGCCGACCAGGCCAGATTCTGGCGTATCACCCCCTGAGCCTTGCGCGCCAGCTTGACGCCATCGGCCAGACGGCCGATCTCGGTAGACAACAACACCATATCCGCCGCTGCCTGCGCCGCTTCCGCGCCCTGATCGACCGCGATGGAGACCTGCGCCTGCGCCAGCACCGGCGCGTCATTCACACCGTCGCCGGTCATCGCGACGATGGCGCCGGCTTGCTGCAAGGCCCGCACAGCGGCGAGCTTATCCTGCGGCAACATGCCGCCATGCGCATCGTCGATGCCGAGTTCGCGCGCCAATGCCTGCACGTTTTCATCGCGATCGCCGGAATAAAGGTGCAAGCGAACCCCCAAAGCCTTCAAATCATCCATCAACCGATGCGCCTGTGGCCTGAGCGTATCGCCCAGCGCAAACCAGGCCAGCACACCGGAGTCATCCGCCAGACCAACCAGCGAAACGCCAACCTGGAATCGCCCTTGCGCCGGCGCATCCCCCAGAAACTCCGGCGCGCCCAAGCGATACGTCTTGCCTTCGACCTGGCCGGTGACGCCGCGTCCGGGGATATAGCTCAGATTGTCCGCTGCAATAATTGACAACCCTGCCGACACGCTCGCCGCTGCGCGCAACGCGGCTGCCAGCGGGTGCGTCGCGCCCTGCTCCAGCGCATGCGCGAGGGCCAGAACATGCGTCCGGTTTTGTGTGGATTGCGCGCGCAGCACCTCCATATCCAGCAAGCTGAACTGCCCCGTGGTCAAGGTACCGGTCTTGTCGAAGACGAAATCCGTCGCATGCGCCAGGGTTTCCAGCGCATGGCCGCGCGTCGACAACAAGCCCAACCGGGTCAGACGCCCCAGCGCCGCCGTCAACGCCGCCGGCGTCGCCAAAGCGAGCGCACACGGGCAAGACACCACCAGCACGGATACCGTAATCCAGAAGGCTCGCGACGCATCGACCACGTACCAGATGCCGGCAACACTGGCGGCGACCAGCAACAGCGCGAACACGAACCAGCCAGCGACCCGATCGGCAATCTTTGCCAGGCGGGGCTTCTCGGCCAGCGCGCGATCGAGCAGACGCACGATGCCGGACAGCACCGTATCCGCGCCCACCTTTTCCACCCGCACCACCAGCGGGCTTTCCAGATTGATGGTGCCGCCGATCACCGAACTGGCCGGATGTTTGGCAACCGGCAACGACTCGCCAGTCAACAACGACTCATCGACGCTGGACACACCTTCCACGACGCCGCCATCGGCCGGAAAACTCGCGCCCGGGCCGATCAGCACATGGTCGCCGACCATCAACTTGACCGCCGCCACCATCTCCTCTTCGCGCGTCGCCGGATACCCCGGCAGACGCATCGCCGCCGCCGGAATCAGCTTGATCAGGCTCTCCGCCGCCTCCGCCGAGCGTTTGCGCGCGCTCATTTCCAGGAAACGACCGGTGAGCAGGAAAAACACGAACATGGTCACCGCATCGAAATACACCTCGGCGCTGCCGGTGAAGGTGCCGTAGATGCTGGCCAGATAAGCCGCACCGACACCGAGCGCGACGGGTACATCCATGCCCGCCCGCCTCAGCTTCAGATCGCGCCAGGCGCCCTGAAAGAACGGCCAGGCGGAATAGAACACCACCGGCGTGGTCAGCATCAAACTGGCGAAACGCATCAACGCCTGGATGTCGCTGGTCATGACCTCCTCGCTCGCCAGGTAGGCCGGCACCGCGTACATCATCACCTGCATCATGCCCAGACCGGCGATGGCCAGGCGGCGAATGGCGGCATTGCGCTCCTTGCGGAACAACTCTTCCTGACGGCCGGCGTCGAACGGATAAGCCAGATAGCCGATGTCCTGAATGCTCTTCAGGATGTCCGACAGATGGATACGACTTTCATCCCAGCGCACGCGCGCCCGGTGCGTGGAAAAGTTGATATCCGCCGCCAGCACGCCCGGCAACTGATGCAAATGGCGCTCGTTGAGCCAGACGCAAGCGGCGCAGACGATGCCTTCCAGAATCAGATTGGCCTCGCGCGTTTGGCCATCCGCGCCCTCGCTCTTGACGAAACTGCTCTGCACCTCCGGCAAGTCGTACAGCTTGAGATTCTTCAACTCCTCCAGCGCGGCCTCTGCGGTCTTCGGCAAATCGGTGCGCAGCCGGTAGTAATCGGCATTGCCGGAGTCGATGATGGTCTGCCCGACCGCCTGACAGCCCAGACAACAGGCGGGTTCGTCGGCGTCCTGATAACGGATGCGATATTTGGCGCCGGCGGGCACCGGTTCGCCGCAATGGAAGCAAGCGGCAGCGGCGGTGGATTCGGTCATGCGCGCTATTTTAACCGGCAGCCGCTGCTAGCCCGCTTGGCAACGCATTCGCCAGCGCCGCGAACTCGGCGACCGACAAGGTTTCTCCGCGCCGACGCGGATCGATCCCCAGTTCCGCAAACAACGCGTCATCCGCCCAACCTTTCAAGGTGTTGCGCAGCGTCTTGCGGCGCTGTCCGAAAGCCCGCGCCACCACCTCGGCAAAAACCCCGGCATCGCGATACGGCACCGCCGTCAACGCCAACGGCGCCAGACGCACGATGGCCGAATCCACCTTCGGCGGCGGCTGAAACGCGCCCGGCGGCACGTTGAACAGCTTGGTCACTTTGAAGCGGGACTGGAGCATCACCGAAAGCCGGCCGTAATCCGGCGTATCGGGTGCGGCGGCCATGCGGTCCACCACCTCCTTCTGCAACATGAAGGTCATGTCGATGATCGCTTCCGCGCTTGCAGCCAGATGGAACAACAGCGGCGAAGAGATGTTGTAGGGCAGATTGCCGACTACGCGCAGGCCCGGACCCAAACTGGCGAAGTCGAAAACGAGCGCATCCACGGAATGGACGCTGAGGCGCTCGACCGGAAACTCGGCCTGCAAACGCGCCACCATTGCGCGGTCCACTTCCACCACATCCAGATGCGGCAGCGTTTGCAGCAGCGGCCGCGTCAAAGCGCCGGGACCAGGACCAATTTCGACCATGCGGTCGCCGGCTTGCGGCTGAATCGCCGCGACGATGCGGGCGATGTAATGACTATCGACCAGAAAATGCTGGCCCAGCGACTTCTTGGCCTTGGGCAAGGGTTGATGCGATGAATTCGAACTCATGCCGCCATCCGATGACGTGACATCGCCGACGCCGCCTCGATCGCCACCCGCAAGCTGCCTGGGTTGACCGCCCCGGTTCCAGCCAGATCGAGCGCCGTGCCGTGATCGACCGAAGTCCGAATGATCGGCAGCCCCAGGGTGATGTTCACGCCCGCGCCGAAACTCGCGTGCTTCAGCACCGGCAAGCCCTGATCGTGATACATCGCCAGCACGGCATCGGCCGTCGCCAGATTCTTTTGCTGGAACAAGGTATCGGCCGGCAACGGGCCGACCAGATTCATGCCCTCGCCGCGCAATTGCTGCAATACGGGTTCTATCACCTCGATCTCCTCATGCCCCAGATGGCCGCCCTCGCCGGCATGCGGATTCAGCCCGGCGACCAGAATGCGCGGCGCGGCGACGCCGAAATCACGCCGCAAAGCGGCATGCAATATGTACAGGGTTTCCAGCAGGCTATCCGCAGTAATGGCAGCCGCCACTTCCCGCAGCGGCAAGTGCGTCGTCGCCAGCGCCACCCGCATGCCGCCACCCGCCAGCAGCATCACCACCCGAGGCGTGCCGGTCAGTGCAGCCAGAAACTCGGTATGGCCGGTAAAAGGAATGCCGGCCTCGTTGATCACGCCCTTGTGCACCGGCCCGGTGACCATGCCGGAAAATTCGCCGCTGACACAGCCCGCCACTGCCCGGCGCAAGGTGTCCAGCACATAGGGAGCGTTCGCCGCATCGAGTTGGCCGGGCGCAACCGGCGCGGCAACCGGCATGTGCAGTACGCTCAGCGGCGCATCGCCCCCCGGCGCATAGTCCGGCACGGCAAAGGGCAGGCCCAGCTTCGCCGCCCGCGCCGCCAGGACATCACGGTCGGCCAGAATGACCAGACGCCCGGCCGGAGCCGACTGCGCCAGCAGAACGCACAAGTCTGGACCAATGCCGGCAGGCTCGCCGGCAGTCAAAATCAGAGGAGGCAGATTGGACATATCAACAAATAAAAAGGGGCGGCCCAGGTCACCCCGGCCGCCCCGAACAGATCGAATCCGCTTTTCGCGCTTCTCGCGCTTTGCCCGACTTGCCCGACCTAATCGCGCTCGCCCATGAAGGCCATCAGCAATTGCAGCAGGTTGACGAAGATGTTGTAGATGCTCAGATAAACCGCCAGCGTCGCCATCACGTAGTTGGTTTCGCCGCCATTCACGATACGGCTGATGTCATACAGCAGAAAGCCGGAGAACAGCAGGATGGCAACAGCCGAAAGCGTCAGCGACAAGGCGGGAATCTGGAAGAAGATATTCGCCAGGCTGGCCAGAATCAGCAGAACGATGCCCACCATCAGGAATTTGCCCAGGAAGCTGAAATCCTTCTTGGTGGTCGTCGCAATGCCGGCCAGGGTCAGGAAGATCGCACCGGTACCCCCTGCCGCCAGACCGACCAGCTCCGTGCCATTCCGCAGATTCAGCGCCACTTGCAGAATCGGCCCCAGCATCACCCCCATGAAACCGGTGAGCACCAGCAACAGCACCACGCCCAGGCCGCTGTCCTTGGTGGCATTGACGCCGTAGAACAGCCCCATCATCACCGCCAGCATGCCGATCGCGAACATGAACGGATGCTCGGCGGCAAAAGCGAAGTTCAGGCTCATGCCGAAGTACGCCCCGATCACCGTCGGAATCATCGTCAGGCCCAGCATCATGTAGGTATTGCGCAGCACCTTGTTGGTCTGCTCGACGCCAGTGGCACCACCAATGGCACCATCCATACGCACAACATTATCGAATCGGGTTGTCATCGAAAAAACTCCACCACAGTTGAAAACAGGGGTAAGACTACTGATGACCGGCAAGAGTTTCAATGTCCTTGCAATCTGGTGGAGCAAACTCCGCCTCCTGTAGAATTTACATTTTCCCTGCAACTCCCCCAATCATGGCGCTAATTGTTCAGAAATACGGCGGCACCTCGGTGGGCTCCATCGAACGCATCCGCAACGTCGCAGAGCGCGTCGCCAAATTCAAGATGCTCGGGCATCAGGTCGTGGTCGTACTCTCCGCCATGTCCGGCGAAACCAACCGGCTCATCAACCTGGCCAAAGAAATCCAGACAGAACCCGACCCGCGCGAGATGGACGTCCTCATTTCCACCGGCGAACAAGTCACCATCGCCCTGCTGGCGATGGCCCTGAAAGACCTCGGCCTGAAAGCCAGAAGTTACACCGGCACGCAAGTCCGCATCGTCACCGACGACGCCCACACCAAAGCGCGCATCCTCTCCATCGACGAAGAAAAACTGCGCACCGATCTCGACAGCGGCCATGTCGTCGTCGTCGCCGGATTCCAGGGCGTGGACGAGAACGGCAACATCACCACCCTGGGTCGCGGCGGTTCCGACACCACCGGCGTCGCCCTCGCGGCTGCGCTGAAGGCCGACGAATGCCAGATCTACACCGATGTCGACGGCGTCTACACCACCGACCCGCGCATCGTCCCGGAAGCTCGAAAACTGGACACCATCACCTTCGAGGAGATGCTGGAACTCGCCAGTCTGGGCTCCAAAGTGCTGCAAATCCGCTCGGTCGAATTCGCCGGCAAATACAAAGTCAAACTGCGCGTGCTCTCCAGCTTCGAGGACGATGGCGAAGGCACCCTGATCACCTTCGAGGAAGAAAACATGGAACAACCGATCATCTCCGGCATCGCCTTCAACCGTGACGAAGCCAAACTCACCGTCCAGGGCGTGCCTGACAAACCCGGCATCGCCGCCCTGATCCTCGGCTCCGTCGCCGACGCCAACATCGACGTCGACATGATCGTGCAGAACGTCGGCGTCAATAACACCACCGACTTCACCTTCACCGTACATCGCAACGAATTCAAGAAGACGATGGAAGTGCTCAACAAGGTCAAAGACGAAATCGGCGCGCGCGAAGTCACCGGCGACGACAAGATCGCCAAAATATCCCTGGTCGGCATCGGCATGCGCAGCCACGCCGGCGTCGCCAGCAAGATGTTCCGCACCCTGGCGGCGGAAAACATCAACTTGCAGATGATTTCCACCTCGGAAATCAAGATTTCCGTTGTCGTCGAAGATAAATACATGGAACTCGCGGTACGCGCCCTGCACCAGGCATTCGAGCTGGATAAAGCGGCTGCCTGAGCGTTCCGACATTGCTTTAGAAACCCCGCGCAGGTATCCTTGCGCGGCTTTTTTGGGCTCCGGCCGAAAAGAGTTTGGAGACGTGGCCGAGTGGTCGAAGGCACACCCCTGCTAAGGGTGCATCCGGGCAAAACCTGGATCCAGGGTTCGAATCCCTGCGTCTCCGCCAGAACACCATCTACGAACATTCTGTAGATATACGAAACCCCGCTGAACATCGTCTGAAACGGGGCGAAATCTGCCGGTGACACGCTCGACTATCCGATAGCTCGACGAACAGTTCGCTTTCCCCAGTCGTTTCAACACGGCTTCCGTATCCCCGTTTGGTTCAGACCCCCCTCATTCCAAAGCCAGGCCGCGCCACGCACGCCACTTGAGTCGCCATGCAACGGCGCGACCAGCCTCGTAGCGACATGGTCGGAAAAGACATGGCGCCGCCACAGGTGCGGCACGTTTTCGTATAGCCGGGCGATATTGGAGAGTCCGCCGCCGAGCACGATGACATCCGGATCGAGCACATTGATGACACTGGCCAGGCCGCGCGCGAGGCGATCTTCGTAACGTTGCAAGGCGGCTTGGCAATCGGCGTCACCGGCTTCGGCCTGGTTCGCGATCGCATCGGCGGCAAGATTTCGGCCATAGGCCTCAAAAAAATCCTGCGCCAGGCCTGGCCCGGACAGCCAGGTTTCCAGGCAGCCGTGTTTGCCGCAGTAGCAGGCCGGGCCGGGGCGTTCGTGGTCGGCTGGCCAGGGCAGCGGGTTGTGGCCCCATTCGCCGGCGATGCCATTGGCGCCGGTCAGCATCTGGCCGCGCACGACCACGCCAGCGCCGCAACCGGTTCCAAGAATGACGCCGAACACCACTTCGGCGCCGGCCGCCGCGCCATCGATTGCTTCGGATAGGGCGAAGCAGTTGGCATCGTTGGCCAGACGCACCCCGCGCTGCAAAAGGATTTGCAAGTCGTGGCGCAGCGGCTGGCCGATCAGACAGGTGGAGTTGGCGTTTTTGATCAGGCCGCTGCGGCGGGATTCGGCGCCGGGCATGCCAATGCCCACGCTACCGCGCGCATGCAGTTCCTGTTCCACCGTTTCCACCAAGGCAGCGACGGTTTCGACGGTGGCGCGGTAATCGCCCTGCGGGGTGGCAACGCGGCGGCGCAACAGTTCGCGGCCTTGCTCGTCAAAGGCGGCGATCTCGATCTTCGTGCCGCCCAAGTCTATGCCGAGTCTCAGCATGGCTTTCCTTGTTTCCGATGGGGGTTTCTGGTCGTTTCCGGGGGGCGGAGGCGGTGGTATCCTGCCCGCTCTCCCGCATTGCAGCACATTCCATGACTTCTATTGCTTCCCGTAACGAAGTGGAACGCCTGTTGTCCGAGATGGACCAGGGCGATCTCGACCCGGAAATTTTCGCGCGCCAGTTGCTCGACCATCAGGTGTTCATGCCGATCAAGGATGAAAAACACCAGATCGCCGGTTTTCAGCTCTCGACCAAGGCCGATCCGCTGGTTATCGAGGATGAAGAAGGCAACCGCGTGTTCATCGCTTTTTCTTCGCCGGAGCGCGCCAAGGAATTTACCGCTGGATTTCCCGGTTATAGCGGCGGCTTGCTGACCGAGGTGTCCTGGATCGTGCAGCGCATGAGCGCCGACATGGGCTTGTCGATCAATCCGGGCCAGGAAACCGGTTTCGATTTCGATGCCGACATGGTGTCGATGCTGGCCTCGTTATTGCCGGAGCAAGATCAATGACCACTCGCCAGGTCGGCGAGGTCTACAGCCCGGACCACGCTCGCTATGACGAGGGCGCGCGCTATGCCTACGCCGGCGGTGCGCACGAATTGGTGTTGTTCTGGAATAGCCCGACGCCGGCGGAAGTCGATGGATTTCGTGTGCAGCCGATGGAAGTCGCCTTGTTCACGCATGGTCCGGCGGCGTTTCTGCTCTACAAGATCAAGGACGTTTGCGAATGGTCTGACGTCGCTTTCAATCTTCATCTGATCCCGGAAGCGCAGCGCGAGCTGCCGAATGAAACACCGGGCGATCGCGCGCGCTTCAAGATGATTCTGGTCGATGCGGAAGACGGCGTGATTCGCGCGAAGCGCATCGTTTCGCTCGACAAGGTGATGACCCAGGCGATCAAGCACACCCTGCACGATCAGGCCGGTGCGGCGTTCAACCGTTTCATCTACGAAGCCGCCGTGCAAGATGTTTACGGCCGCTATGCCGACAGCGATGCCTTGGTCAATATCGCCGAAGTGGTTGAACCGGTCCTGGGTTGATAGGCGCTATGACACCTGACCTCGTAGGGTGCGCCATGCGCTCCGATTCAGATGCAACGGTGCGCATAGCGCACCCTACGGCCTGATGTTGAATACCGCCATCCTCTCCGAATTACAGGCGCTGTTAGGCGTCGAACGCGCGCGCGCGGATGCCGAAACCCTGGCGCTCTATGCCAGCGACGAAACACCGAAATCCTGTCTGCCCGACGCGGTGCTGTTTCCCGCTTCGCATGCCGATGTGGTTGCCATCGTGCGACTCGCCAACCGGCATCGACTGGCGCTGGTCGCGCGCGGCGCCGGTTCCGGCAACGTCGGCGGCGCGATGCCGGTCACCGGCAGTCTGGTGATCAGCTTCGAGTGCATGAACCGCGTCGTCGAGTTCGATCCCGCCAACCGCCTGGTCGTCGTCGAACCGGGTGTGGTGACCGACGACATCGACGCGATAGCCGCTACCGCCGGGCTGATGTATGCCCCCGATCCCGGCTCCGGCGCTTACTGCCGCATCGGCGGCAATCTGGCGATGAACGCCGCCGGGCCGCGCTGCGTGAAATACGGCGCCACACGCGACCATGTGCTGGGCTTGCGCGCGGTCACCGGCGATGGCCGCGAGATTCGAGTCGGCGGCCGCACCACCAAATACGCCACCGCCTACGATCTCAGTCGCTTGCTGGTCGGCTCCGAAGGCACGCTGGCGCTGATTACCGAAGCCACCTTGAAGCTGATCCCGGCGCCGGAAAGCATCGCTACGCTGCGCGTCTGTTACGCCGGCAATGCGGCAGCTTGCGCCGCAGTCAGTCGAGTCATGACGCAGCCGGTTGTACCCAGTGCGCTGGAGTTCATGGATCGCCACGCCATCGAGGCCATCCGCGAATACGGCGCAGCCGAAGGGCTGCCGGCCGGCACGCAAGCCGTCCTGATGGTGGAAGCCGATGGTGCGGCGGCGGATGTGCCGCGCCAGATCGCCGCGTTGAAAACGGCGTTGACCGGCGAGGGCTTGCTGGAAATCCAGAGCGGTTTTACCGCCGCCGATATCGCCGATTTGTGGATTGCGCGCAAATCCCTGTCGCACGCAGTCAAGAAAATCGCGCCGCTGAAAATCAACGAGGACGTGGTCGTGCCGGTCGCTCGACTGGCCAATCTGGTCAACGCCGTCGACGCACTCGGCAAGCGGCATGGCGTGCCTATCGTCAGCTTCGGCCATGCCGGCAACGGCAATCTGCATGTCAACCTGATGGTGCATGCCGACGATGCCGAAGAAATGGCGCGCGCGCAGGCCTGCCGCGATGCCTTGATCGAAGCCGTGCTGGGACTGGGCGGCAGCCTTTCCGGCGAACACGGTATCGGCAGTGAAAAGCGGGGCTATGTCGGGCGCGAACTCGATGCTTCGACGTTGACAATGATGCGCGACGTGAAGCAACTGTTCGACCCGCTCGGCTTGCTCAATCCAGGCAAGAAATTGCCGGACGCCTGATTCGGCCGGCTGTGCTTATGGGCCATCGCAATAACGCTGCCCCGAAACCCTGGTTTGCCTACATCCTGAGTTGCGCCGACGACACGCTCTACACCGGCGTCAGCACCGATGTAGAGCGCCGTGTCGGCGAGCACAACGCCGGCGCGCCGCTGGGTGCGCGCTATACCCGGACGCGACGGCCAGTGGTTCTGGTTTATCTGGAAAGCGTGGCGAGCCGTAGCGAAGCACTGCGGCGGGAGCTGGAAATCAAGGCGCTGGATCGGGCCGCGAAGCTGACGCTGATCGCAGCGGCAGCGTCGCGTGAATAAGCCTGAAAACCTCTATTGACGGGTAAATTCATTACGATTCAATGTGTTGCGAGACATCTGTAGGTGCGAATTTATTCGCACAGAAGTCGTTGATTGTGCGAATAAATTCGCACCTACGAGCACCTCAACTGAGGTTTCTAGGATAAGCGCCATCAGCCCCGCTCGACCCGGTTGCGACCAAGCTGCTTGGCCGCATACATCGCCGTATCGGCGCGCGCGACCAGCGCGGCCTGATCCTCCTCCGCATGCAGCGCGGCCACACCGGCGCTGAAGGTGATCAGCACGCGTTCGTTGTCGTGCATGAAGAATTGCCGGGTGAGTTCGCGCTGGATGCGTTTCAGCACCTGTTCGGCTTCGTCGAGATCGGTATTCGGCAGCAGGATCAGAAATTCCTCGCCGCCATAACGCGCCAGCGTGTCGGTGGGGCGCAACAGGCCGTGCACGACGCGGGTGAGGTGGCGCAGCGCTTCGTCGCCGGCCTGATGGCCGAGGCTGTCATTCAGTTTCTTGAAATGGTCGAGATCGAGCATGCCGATGGACAACGGCGCTTGCAGGCGTCTGGTACGCGCGAGTTCCCGCTCGAAGGCCTCGTCCATGCCGCGCCGGTTGAGGGCGCCGGTGAGTTGATCCTCGCGCACCAGATTGGAGACCTGCCGCAGTTCCTGTTCCAGTTCCTGCACGCGCCGTTCGGCCTGTTCCGCCTGAGTGCGCGCAGTGACCAGTTCGCCGTGGTTGCGATGGAGTGCGTCGCGCAGACCGCCGATGTCCGCCGACAAGCCGCCGACGACATCGCCCAGTTCGGTGATGTCGCGCGCCTGGCTGATCTTCTCGGAATATTCGCCGATGCGCGCGTGGTAGCCATCCGCACTCTGGCTCATCTCGCCGATGCGGTCGATAAAGGTCGAGACCAGATCCCTCAGGCGCGAACGCGCTTCTTCCAGCCCGCCCTTGAGTACGCCCTGCTTGTAGGCGAGTTCGCGCAGGCCGCGCTCGGCTTCGAGCAACACTTCGGGGTGCAGGTCACCGGCCATCAGGTTCTGCATGGCGGCGAGCTGGCCGGACAGCCAGGCTTCATCGCCGACCAGTTCGCCGATGTTCAGGAACAACAAGCCCATCAGGCGTTTGAGGCCGGCGGCGAGTTCGTGGCCGTCCTCGGCGTGGATCAGCAGTTCGCGCCAAAGCGCCGACCAGCTTTCATAGTGTTGCGTATCGAGTTGGTTACGGCCGGCTAACGAGGCAGCCAGGCGGTTCGCACGCGTCGCGAGTTCCGGCCAGCGTGTCTGACAGGTGCCGGCGAGCAGGCGCAGATTGCTTGCGAGCGCTTGCAGCAGAGGGCTATCGGTTTCGTTATTGGTTTCGTTATTGGTTTCTCCAGGCGCCGGCTTGAGCAAAGTTTCAACCGGAACGGGTGCGCCAGCCGGCGCTGCGGTCATCGCCGAGGTGTTCGCATCCGGGGCCGCTGCGTCCTTGTCGTCAGCGCCGCCGCGCGCCCAGGACTGGGTCAGCGCGTCGAGTTTTGTGTGTAGCGCGTGGCTGTCGTTGCCGAAATTGATCAACACGCGTTCCAGCATTTCTTTTTTGCGTGCCGAGGTCAGTCCAGTCTGGCGCAGATCCCACTGCCGCATCAGGGAACGCAACAAATCGGGCCATTTCGGCTCGGGTTTGCTCACCTCGCGTTGCGCTGTACTTGCTGGCGCGGCGTCGTTCTGGTCAGCCGCCGGCGTCGATTCGCTGGTCAGCCCCGCCACCTCGTTGTAGGCCTTGAGAAAGTTATCCGGCGTCGGCTGCAAACGCCTGGAAGTGAGCAGACGAATGGCTTCGCGGGCGATTTCAGCAGCTTGTTTGGGCGGTTTCATGACGGGCGCAATAACTCGGTGGAAAATGGCGGCTCGGGTAGTTTTGCCCAGAATCGGTAACAAGTGGGTTCCATGCGCGTGAATTTTCCGGTTTTTCTGGTTTTTTTATTGGCTGCAATCGCCAGCCATCCCGCACATTGCCTTGCCAACGCTGCATCGCTGAATGTGCCGCTACTACGCGCCCAGGCCGCAGCCTGGCTGGAACAGCAAGCCCTGACTGCGTTTCCCGGCAGCACCGCACAAGCCGGCGTCGGCGATATCGATGCCCGTCTGCGTTTGCCGGTTTGCGCGGATACGCGGTTTTTTCTGTCTGCCAATGCCCCGCTTTGGGGGCGCGGCAGTCTGGGCGTGCGTTGCGAGGCGCCGACGCGGTGGTCGATTTATCTGTCTTATCAGAATCGTCTGCTCGGCCCCGCTCTGGTTGCGACGCGGCCAATCGCGGCGCGCGAGCAACCGGCTAAAGGCGATCTTGAGTTGCGCCAGATCGAATACACGCAGTCGCCCGATGTTTATCCGCGCACGTGGCCGGCGGATGCCCGCGTGAATCGTCCGATCGCCGCTGGCCAGGCCATTGTGATCGGATCGCTGGAGCTGCAGAACGTGATTCAGCCGGGTCGCAAAGTACGCCTGCAAGTTCGTGCCGCCGCCTTCACCATCAGCCAGGAGGGCACGGCGCTGAACGCGGCTGCGCCGGGTGCGCCGGTGCGGGTGAAAACACCGGGGGGACGCATCGTGCAAGGCGTGGCCAATCAGGATGGCACGGTGGAAGTGCGCCCCTGAACGTGGGTGAGCCCGTTTGTCTGGCAGGAGGGCCGCTTGCGGCCCTCCTACGGGCGCGCTCGACTACGGTTTGGGTTTAGATTTTCAGGCTCAGGCGTTGCCAACCAATGCGCTGATTTCCGCTTCTGCATCAAGCCAGTCTTGCACCTCGTAACCGGGAGCGAATCCGCGTTTTTCGGCGCGATGGAAGGCCGCTATGGCGACCCAGCGCTGGCGTTCCTCATGGGAGGGGGCCGCGGGTTTCTTGACTAGCTTTGTTGCGGCGGGCTTTTTGACGGCAGTCGCTTTGGCAGCAGGTGTTGTGGCAGCGGGTGTTTTTTTTGTGGTCTCGCCTGCGGGCTTGGCCTTTGCCGCTTTGCTTGCAGCGGGCGCTTTAGTGACTGCCTTGGCGGCGACCGGCGCGGCAACGACTTTCTTTGCGCCGGCAGCGCTTACCGCCTTGGTGGCTGGTGCGGCCTTGGTGGCTGGTGCGGCCTTCTTGGGCTTGGCTGTTTCTGTGACGGCAACCGCTTTCTTGGTGGTTCGCTTGGTGATCGTGGCTTTCTCTTCGGACATGGTGCTTCCTCCAGTTTGGAAAAATTAAGATGGCGCTGCGTCGGGCGCGGCAAGGATAACGGAAATATAGCGGCTAATTTCTACATGGTGGCAGCGGGAAATTCAAACCGCCGCGGAAACCTGGCTGCGGATGTGAATCGTGGACGATTTTCCGGGACCGAGGTGGTCCAGGCGATAATCCGCGCCATGCAAAACCATCAACTCGAACTCCTCGCCCCGGCGCGCGATGCCGACATCGGCATCGAAGCGGTCAATCACGGCGCCGATGCGGTTTATATCGGCGGGCCTTCATTTGGGGCGCGCAGCAGCGCGGACAATTCCGTCGCCGAAATCGCCCGCTTGGCGAAATACGCGCACCGCTTCAATGCACGCATCTTCGCCACGCTCAACACCATCCTGCGCGACGACGAACTGGAAGCCGCCCGCCGCCTGGTCTGGCAGATGTACGACGCCGGCGTCGATGCGCTGATTATTCAGGACATGGGTTTGCTGGAATTGGATCTGCCGCCGATCCAGCTTCATGCCAGCACGCAGACCGATATCCGCACGCCGGAGAAGGCGCGCTTTCTTGAAGATGTCGGCCTGTCGCAACTGGTGCTGGCGCGCGAATTGACGCTGGAGCAGATCGCGGCAATTCGTTCGGAAACCAGCGCCACGCTGGAGTTCTTCATCCACGGCGCGCTGTGCGTGGCGTATAGCGGTCAGTGCTACATCAGCCACGCGCACACCGGGCGCAGCGCCAATCGCGGCGATTGCAGCCAGGCCTGCCGGCTGCCGTATCAGGTGGCCGACGCCAAGGGGCGCATCGTCGCGCACGACAAACACGTGCTTTCGCTGAAGGACAACAACCAGAGCGACAACCTGGCCGCGCTGATCGACGCCGGCATCCGCAGCTTCAAGATCGAGGGCCGTTACAAGGACATGGGTTACGTGAAAAACATCACCGCCCATTACCGCAAGCTGCTCGATGACCTTCTCGAACAGCGCCCCGAGTTGGCGCGCGCCTCCAGCGGACAGTGCGTGTTCACCTTCACGCCGGACCCGGATTTGAATTTCAATCGTGGCTCCACCGACTACTTCGTGCAGGGCCGCAAGCTCGACATCGGCGCGTTCGACAGCCCGAAGAATCCCGGCCAGCCGATAGGCTTTGTGTTGAACATGGGGCCGGACTGGGTCGAGATCGAAACCGACGTTACGTTGAACAACGGCGACGGCCTCTGTTACTACGATCTGCACAAGGAACTGGTCGGCCTGGCGATCAATACCGCCGTGCCGGTCGGCAAACTAAAGGGCGGCAAGCAGCGCTGGCGGGTGCAGCCGAACGACCCCATCGCCGAGTTGAAAGACCTGCGCGCCGGCGTCGAAGTCAACCGCAACCGCGACATGAGCTGGCAGCGCATGCTGGACAAGAAATCGAGCGAACGCCGCATCGGCATCTGGCTGAACCTGGCTGAAACCGCCGACGGCCTGGCGTTGACGCTGACCGATGAAGACGGCCATAGCGCCCGTGCGACAACCGTCGTCGCCAAGGCAGTCGCCAACGACGCCGCCCGCGCCGAGGCGGGCCTGCGCGAAAACCTGGCCAAGTTGGGCACGACGATTTTTCAGATGATCGAGATCAGCCTCGACCTGGCGCAAGCCTGGTTCGTGCCCGCTTCCGCGATCAACGCCTTGCGACGCGACGCGGTGACGGCGTTGGAAGCCGCGCGTCGCAACGCCTTCGCACGCTTGCCACGCGCAAAACCGCAAGCGGCCACTTACCCGGAAGACAGCCTCAGCTACCTCGGCAACGTGTTCAACAGCCGCGCCCACGATTTCTACGCCAGACACGGCGTCAAACTGATCGCCGCCGCTTACGAAAGCCACGAGGAAGAGGGCGAGGTCTCGCTGATGATCACCAAGCATTGCGTGCGCTATTCGCTCAGCCTGTGCCCGAAGCAGGCCATCGGCGTCACCGGTGTGCATGGCACCGTCAGGGCGGAGCCGCTCAGCCTGATCAACGGCAGCGATAAGTCTCACCCCGGGCTCACCCTGCGCTTCGACTGCAAGGCCTGCGAAATGCATGTGGTGGGAAAAATCAAACGCGCGGTAATCGGCCAGCGCGCACAAGAAGTCAAAACCATGCCGATGAAGTTTTATCGGGCGCGACACTGAGCCAGGCCATTTGCGGCGTGCCGACACGTCCGGTTTCCTTTCAGTTTCCTTTCGGTTTTCTTTCAGTTTCCATTTCCGCGCCCAGCGTTTACGCTCCACCCCGCTCGATAAAAATAACTGGATGCTCACCATGAATCAGAAAAACAGCAGTCTCAAACCGCTGCGCGCCAGCAAACCCACCCCTGAACTGTTCGAAGTACCGCGCTTGGGGCTGGACCCCGATGCGCTGGCGCTGGATATCCGCCGCTATTTCGGCAACTTTCTCGGCCGCGACAAGCATTGCCGTTCCTCCCACTATCCCTACCAGGCCCTCGCCCTGGCGTTGCGCGACCGGCTCATGGAGCGCTGTAAACGTACCCGCTACGCCTGTGAGGAACAGGACACCAGGCACGCCTATTACCTCTCGCTCGAATTCCTGATGGGGCGCACCCTCAATAACGCGCTGCTCAATCTGGGCCTGGGCGAAAGCATCGAGCCGACGCTGCACCGGCTAGGTCTGAATCTGGAGGAGATGATCGACGTCGAGCACGACGCCGGCCTCGGCAACGGCGGCCTCGGCCGACTTGCGGCCTGCTTTCTCGATAGCTGCGCCAGTCTGCAATTGCCGGTGACGGGCTATGGCATCCGCTACGAGTACGGCATGTTCCGCCAGCATATCGAGCACTGTCGCCAGATCGAAGAACCGGACCACTGGCTGCGCGACGGCAACCCGTGGGAAATGGAGCGGCCGGAGCACACCCGCCGCATACAGTATTACGGTCGCAGCGAACATTACCTCGACGCCAATGACCGTCAGCACACGCGCTGGATCGATAGCCACGACGTGCTGGCGGTGCCCTTCGACACGCCGATTCCAGGCTACAAGAACGACACCGTCAACGTGCTGCGCCTATGGAGCGCGGCGGCCACCGACGAATTCGATCTCGGCGAATTCAACGCCGGCTCTTACACCGAATCGGTGGCGGCGAAGAACGCGGCCGAGAACATCACCATGGTGCTCTACCCGAACGACGCCAGCGAGAACGGCAAGGCTTTGCGCCTGCGCCAGCAATACTTCCTCGCCTCGGCCAGCCTGCAGGATGTGCTGGAGGGCTGGGAGCGCCGCCACGGCAGTGGTTTCAGCCAGTTTGCCAGCAAGAACTGCTTCCAGTTGAACGATACCCACCCGACCTGCGCGGTGCCTGAACTGATGCGTCTGTTGATGGACGAGCACGGTCTGGAGTGGGATGAGGCCTGGGAAATCACCCGCCAGACGATGGCCTACACCAACCACACCCTGCTGCCGGAAGCGCTGGAAAAATGGTCGGTGCGCTTGTTCGGCCAGCTTTTGCCGCGCCTGATGGAAATCATCTACGAGATCAACGCCCGCTTCCTCACCGAAGTCGCGCAGCGCTGGCCCGGCAACAAGGATCGTCTGGCGCGCATGTCGCTGATCGAGGAAGGCCCGGAGCCGCAGGTGCGCATGGCTTACCTGGCTATCGTCGGCAGCTACTCGGTCAACGGCGTCGCCGAGCTGCATTCGGAATTGCTGCAACAGGGCTTGTTTCGCGACTTCTTCGAGTTGTGGCCGGAAAAATTCAACAACAAGACCAACGGCGTCACCCAGCGCCGCTGGATGGCGGCCGCCAACCCCGGCTTGTCGAAGCTGATCACCGAAACCCTGGGCGATGGCTGGATTTCGCGGCTCGACGCAGTGCGCGGCCTCGCCAGTCATGTCGATGATGCCGCCTTCCGCGCGCGTTGGCATGACGTCAAGCACGCCAACAAAGTGCGCCTGGCCGAGCTGGTGCGGCGCGATTGCGGTGTCGTCTTCAAACCCGAGGCGCTGTTCGACGTGCAGGTCAAACGCATGCACGAATACAAGCGCCAGCTGCTTAATGTTCTGCACGTCATCCACCTCTACGCGCGCCTGAAAAATGGCGAGGATGCAAACTGGACGCCGCGCTGCGTGCTGATCGGCGGCAAGGCAGCACCGGGCTATTTCATCGCCAAGCGAATCATCACGCTGATCTGCAAGGTGGCGGAAATGGTCAACGGCGACCGCGCGGTCGGCGATCGCCTCAAGGTGGCTTTCCTGCCCAACTATCGAGTTTCTGCGATGGAAATCATCGCCCCCGGCAGCGATCTTTCCGAGCAGATTTCCACCGCCGGCAAGGAAGCCTCCGGCACCGGCAACATGAAATTCATGATGAACGGCGCGGTCACCATCGGCACGCTCGATGGCGCCAACATCGAGATTCGTGAAGAAGTGATGAAGATGAGCAGCGACGAAAACTTCTTCCTGTTCGGCCTCACCGCTGCGGAAGTCGAGGAAACCCGCCGCGACTACAACCCGAATGGACTGATCGAAGCCGACCCTGACCTGAAACGGGTGCTGGGCCTGCTCGAATCCGGCCATTTCAACCATTTCGAGCCGGGCCTGTTCGATCCCATCATCCACGCCATCCGCAACCCGCACGACCCGTGGCTGGTAGCCGCCGATTTCCGCGCCTTCATCGATGCCCAGGAGCAGGTCGCCGCCGCCTACCGCGACCGTGAACGCTGGCTCCGCATGAGCATCATCAACACCGCCGCCAGCGGCAAGTTCTCCACCGACCGCACGATGGCGGAATACAACGCCGAAATCTGGAAACTGACGCCGGTCGCGCCCATCCGCTGAAGTCATTGCGTCGATGCGCGTTTGTACGTAATTCCCTTACGCGCATCAGCGAATGTTTTTCGTCGTTCGCAAGCCGAAAATCCGGGGTGTCCCTTGAGCAGGACATGGCTGCCCAAATTCAGTAGCAGCTTTTACAGGCGACCTAGGTCGCCTGTTTTTTTTGCGCCCGGCTGGGCGCGTCCAACTGCTCAAGCGATCAACCTGGAAACCTCAGTTGACGGGTAAATTCATTACGATTCAATGTGTTGCGAGGCATCTGTAGGTGCGAATTCATGCGCACCGAAGTCCTTGATGGTGCGAATAAATTCGCACCTACGAGTGCTTCAACTGCGGTTTTCAGGATCAATGCGTTGGTCGCTTCATGAAGTTCACCACCTTGGCATCCGAGGTCACCCCCCCCTTCGTGCTGCATGCGCCCGCGCTGCCGCTGCCATCGCCGGTTGCCATGACATAGCCTTCGGCTTCGTGCAGCAGGTTGATGACATCGACGAAGAAGCGCTCCTTCACCATCGCCAGCGCAGTACGGCCGCCATCGTTGGTGGCTTTCACTTCCGCGCCCGCGTTCAACAGCACCTCGCATACCGCCGCTTCACCGCCGCCGGCGGCCAGCATCAAGGGCGTCAGGCCGTAGTAGATGCGCGCATTCACATCCGCGCCGGCATCGACCAGGGCTTGCGCTACCTGGGCAAAGCCGCAGTCTTTTTCGGGGTTGTGGGCCGCCTTGAAGATCGGCGTCCAGTCTTTGCCATCCTTGGCATTGGCATCGGCGCCGGCCGCGAGCAGCGCCTTGACGGTCTCCAGATGGCCTTGCTGAGCGGCCAGATGCAGCGCCGTGGCGCCTTCGGCATCGGCCGCGTGGACATCAGCGCCGGCGGTGAGCAGCTCGACGACCTTGGCGGTTTCGCCGGCCTCGGCGGCAGTTAAGAGTTCTGCGGACATGATGATTCTCCTGAGTTGAATACCCGACAATTATAATCAACTATTCTGCTGCGTGTCATGCGGCGTAGCGGGCGCGGGTTTGGACTGGTCCTGCTCAGCTCGTTGGGCAAAGCAAAGCGTGCCCAACATTCAACGTTTGCCGTGTTGGGCACGCTGCGCTTTGCCCAACCTACGAGCTTCCGAACCACAACTTACTTGGCGCCTGTCCTGCTCAACGCGGCCAGGCCGCCGTCCAGCACGCGCGCGTCGAAACCGCGCTGGGTCAGCAGGAAAGCGGCGGCGGCGCTGCGGCGGCCGCTCTGGCAAAACAGGATGTAGGTGCGTTTACGATCGAGACTGTTGGCTTTCAGGCGCAACAGATAGAGCGGCAGATTGGTGCTGCCTTTCAGGCTGCCTTCATTGAATTCGGCTTCCAGGCGCACATCGATCAGTTGCGCGCCGTGTTTGATCAATTCGGCGCCCTGGGCGAGGTTGACGCGATGCACCAGAGGTTCGCGCAGCAGGGAGTCGAAGTCGGCGGCGGGCAAGCGCATCAACTCGCCCGCGTTCAGCATGGTGACCGTGGCGTTGCGCGGATCGCCGGAGATCAGCGCTTCCTCGCCGAAGCCTTGCCCGGGTTGCAACTCGGCCAGGGTTACGGTTTTGCCCTCGCCGGCGCTGCGGGTGACGCGAACGCTGCCGGAACGGATCAGGTAGTAGTAATCGCCGGGCCCGCCTTGCTCCAGGATGATCTGGCCGGCCTCGGCCCGGACCGCTTCGAAGCGGCCGAACAAGCTATGCAGATTGCCGGGCGGCACGCCGGAAAAGGCCGGATTGCTCAACAGGTCGAACATCCATTGCGGATCATCGCCGTCGAACTCGGTCACTTCGTAGGCGGTGGCCTGATCGCGCGCGACCAGATGATCGAGATCGTCGTCGGAAAAGCTGGCCAGTGTGCATGGCGTGCGCGCGACGCAGGAATAAGTGCGCGGCTTCAGGCGCGAAAGCGGATGCCGCGCGGTTTCGCTGCCCGCTTTCACCAGCAGCGGCGCGCTGTTGTCTTCCGAATCGAGCGCCACTTCGCCGGCCAGCAGATAGAAACTGCGGTCGTCTGCCGAGCCCTTGCGAAACAGCACGCGGCCCGGTTCCAGCGCGATGCTCGCCGCGAGTTTTGCCGCCTGCTCCAGCGCCTCGTCGGAGAGGTCGGCAAGCGGAATGAGCTGGGCGAGTTCCTGTCTGTTCATGGTCGCTTCAGCCCAGGCCGAGCGCCGGCCAGAGCGCATCGACGCGGCGTTTTACCGCGTCGCTCATGGCGATCGGCGTGCCCCATTCGCGCGTCGTTTCGCCCGGCCATTTGTTGGTCGCGTCGATGCCCATCTTGCTGCCCAGGCCGGACACCGGGCTGGCGAAATCGAGATAGTCGATCGGCGTGTTTTCCACCAGCAGCGTATCGCGCGCCGGATCGACGCGGGTGGTCAGCGCCCACATCACCTCGTTCCAGTCGCGCACGTTGACGTCCTCGTCGGTGACCAGAATGAACTTGGTGTACATGAACTGGCGCAGAAAGCTCCACACCCCGAACATCACGCGCTTGGCGTGGCCGGGGTACTGCTTCTTCATGCTCACCACCGCCATGCGGTAGGAACAGCCTTCCGGCGGCAGGTAAAAGTCGGTGATCTCGGGAAACTGCTTTTGCAGCAGCGGCACGAACACTTCGTTCAACGCCAGGCCGAGTATGGCCGGCTCGTCCGGCGGCTTACCGGTGTAGGTGGAGTGGTAGATCGCGTCGCGCCGCAGCGTGATGCGCTCGACGGTGAAGACGGGAAAGGTTTCCTGCTCGTTGTAATAACCGGTGTGGTCGCCGAACGGCCCTTCCAGCGCGGTTTCGCCGGGATGAATGACGCCTTCCAGCACGATTTCCGCCTTCGCCGGCACCTGCAACGTGGACCCCAGCGCTTTGGCGACTTCCGTCTTGGCGCCGCGCAGCAGGCCGGCGAACTGGTATTCCGACAGCGAATCCGGCACCGGCGTCACCGCGCCCAGGATCGTGGCCGGATCGGCGCCGATGGCCACGGCGATGGGGAACGGCTGGCCGGGAAACGCTGCCTGAAAATCGCGGAAATCGAGCGCGCCGCCGCGATGCGCCAGCCAGCGCATGATCAACTTGTTCGGCCCGATAACCTGTTGCCGGTAGATGCCCAGATTCTGCCGCGGCTTCGAGGTCGGCAAACCCTGCGGCCCCTGCGTCACCACCAGGCCCCAGGTCAGCAGCGGGCCGATATCGCCCGGCCAGCAGGTCTGGATCGGCAGTCGCGCCAGATCGACATCCTTGCCTTCCCAGACGATCTCCTGACAGGCCGGCGAACGCACCACGGACGGCGACATGTTGAGCACCTGCTTCAACACCGGCCACTTGTCCCAGGCGTCTTTCAAGCCGCGCGGCGGCTCCGGTTCCTTCAGAAACGCCAGCAACTTGCCGATTTCGCGCAAGCGGGCCGGGTCTTCCTCGCCCATGCCCAGCGCGACGCGTTTGACCGTGCCGAACAGATTGGTCAGCACCGGCATCGAGTGTCCCTTAGGGTTCTCGAATAACAGAGCCGGGCCGCCGGCACGCAACACGCGGTCGCCGATCTCGGTCATTTCCAGATTCGGGTCGACCTCGGCGCGGATGCGCTTGAGTTCGCCGCGCGCCTCAAGTTGGGCGATGAAGTCGCGCAGATCGGCATAACGCATGCGATTTATCCCGCTTTCTTGTCGGCGACAAACTGGAACTTGCCGTCTTTCTCGTAGAACTCGCCCAGCTTCTCGCCCAGGTCGGCCGGCGCTTCCTTGAACAGTTGCACCTGGCAGGATTGCGTGCTGACTGCGTACAGCCGCTTGCCGGTCTGCAGGATGAAGATCGGCTCCGGGTAGTCGTCCGGCGCCCGGTAGAGCGTCAGTTTTCCGTCCTGCGGCACGTCTTCGACCTTGATGCCGTCATTGCAATCCGGCAAGCGGATGGCGATCAGCTCGATATCGACGGTGTCTTCCCAGAACAAGGTCTGGTTGCGCACCAGCGTGATGGCGTGCTCTTTCTCAGGAAAGACATACGACGCCGAATCTTGGATACAACCGGTGAGAGACAAAACGGCGACAAGCGATAGCAAACGAAGGGAATTGCGCGAATTCATGGCAGGGCGGCTCCCGGAGCGGATCGAGGGGAAAAACTGGCCCGAAGTTTACCGTGCCGCCTGACGCAGCGGCGTTGTTGCCGCTTCAGCGGCTTACAAATCCCCGCAAGGGGGGCAACGCAGCCAGACGGCTCGCCAGCCGTGCAATCGGGCGCGTAGCGGCGCAACCCAAATGGTGAGCTCCATCGGATAAGCAGGGACTTGGCCGCCGTCTTTTGGCGGCTTAGTCCTTCGCTTAGTGGTTTCACCAGGCGCAAACGCCAGTGTCCATGCGGCCTCACAAGGGATAAGGAGCGGTCAACTGAGGAATATAGGTTTGCGGGGTATCCGGATAAATGCGGCGCTACGTAGGTTGGGCAAAGCGAAGCGTGCCCAACGTTTTGCGCGTGGAATGTTGGGCACGCTTCGCTTTGCCCAACCTACGGGGTAGCTCAAGTCACGGTGAATATTGGGCTTCCTGGC
>JAUYET010000116.1 GCA_030691265.1 Pseudomonadota bacterium | reverse complement strand
CGCTGGCCACCACGGCGAAGCCGCGGCCCTGTTCGCCGGCGCGTGCGGCTTCCACGGCGGCATTCAGGGCCAGGATATTGGTCTGGAAAGCGATGCCGTCGATGACGCTGATGATGTCGGCGATCTTGCGCGAAGACTCGGTAATCGCGCCCATCGTATGCACTACCTGGCTGACCACTGCACCGCCTTTGATGGCGATTTCAGAGGCGCCTTTGGCAAGCTGGTTGGCCTGGCGGGCGTTGTCCGCATTCTGTTTCACCGTACTGGTGAACTCGTCCATCGTACTGGCGGTTTCTTCCAGGCTGGCGGCCTGTTTTTCGGTGCGGCTGGAGAGATTGGCGTTGCCGGAGGCGATTTCGCGTGAGGCCGAGTGGATGGCATCGGTGGCTTCGCGGATCTGGGTGACGATTTCCGAGAGTTGCTCGGAAGTGGCATTGGTGTCGTTCTGGAGTTGGCCGAACAGGCCTTCGTAGTCGCCGTCGATGTGGCGGGTGAGATCGCCTTGCGAGAGGGCTTTCAGCACCCGGGCGACGTCGTTCATGGCGTGCTCGGAGGTTTCCACCAGTTGGTTGATGCCGGTCGCCAGTTGCAGGAAGAAACCTTCCTTGCCGGACAGTTTGAGCCGGTGCGAGAAGTCGCCGTCGGCGGCGGTGGCGACGAGACGGGATATTTCCTGTTCCGTCGCCACTTCCGCCGTGCGGTCGCTCCATTGCATGACGGAGCCGAGGCGCTCGCCGTCGGCATCGATCACCGGGCTGGCGGTGACCGTCATGCTGCGGACGCCGATCATCAGCGCGCTCTTGTAAGCGCCGCTGAGATTGGCCAGCATGCCGGCCTGATGCGCCGGGTTCTTGTGGTAAGTGTCGATGTTGGCGCCGAGGAGTTTGTCGGCGCTGAAGTGCGGCAATTCTGTGCGGATGTCGGCCTCCGCTTTCTTGAACATGGCTTGCGCCGCCTTGTTCACGTAAACGATATGGCGCTCGTTGTCGGCCATCATCACGTTGGCATCGACGTTGTCGAGGGCGATCTTGATGCGCAGATTTTCTCGCGCCTGTTCACCGATGTGCGCCAGGTCCCGCAGCAATTTGTCGCGCAGCCGCTTGAAGCTCGCCGCGACCTGGCCAATTTCATCGCGGCGATCGACGATGACCTCGACATCGGTGCTGCCAGCCGTGATGGCGTCGATTTCATCGGACAGGATATTGAGCGGGCGCACGATGGAGCGCAGCAACAGCCAGGCGAAGACGATGGCCAGCGCCATGCCGACGCCGCCGATCCCGCAGGCTATCTGGTAATGCTTGTCGTAATCCGCCGCCGCGATGTTGTATTCGGCGCGCGCGAAAGAGAGTTGGGTGGTGATCAGCGTGGAAAGATGGCCGCTGATCGGGTCGATGGCGGCGTACAGCGGGCCGATGCGCTCGGACAACTGGCCGGCGATATTGCCGCTTTTTCCCTGCAAGACGGCGAGCACCCGGTCGGTTTCCACATCGGCATTGGCGAACATCGGCACGGCCTGCTCGGCCAGCGCCCGGTCGTCGGGATGGGTGATGCCGGCGGCATACAACGCCCAACTATCCTTGATGACCTGGCGCGCAGTCTGGATCGACTTGCCGGCTTCCTCGGCGCTGAACATGCCGGCATTGGCCTTGTTGGCGGCGTCGATGATGGAGACGGCATAGGCGTCGGCTACGTGCTTGAGATGCGCGAACGGGAGGACGCGGTCGTTGACCACTGTTGCCAGGCTTTTGCTGGTGTCTTTCATGCCGCTGATGCCGACACCGCCGACGATGGCGATGACCAGAAAGAGCAGGAAGAAAATCGCGATCAGACGCCATTTGATGGACAGATTGGTAAGCCCGGTTTTCATTGTCGTGTACTCCTCGGTTCGGTTCAGGGGGCCAGGGTTCAAGCTGCGGCAGCTTCGACCAGCGACATTTCCTGGCTGCTCATGAGGCGTTCGATATCGACCACGATGATCATGCGTTCTTCCACCGTGCCGAGCCCGAGAAGGTAGCTGGTATCGAGGATGGAGCTGAATTCGGGCGAAGGATGCAGATTGTCGGCATTCAACTGGATCACGTCGGAGACGCCATCGACGACGATGCCCATGACGCGTTTGCCGATGTTGAGGATGATGACCACGGTGAACGGGTCATAAGCGGCATTGCCCAGGTTGAATTTGATGCGCAGGTCGACGATGGGAACGATGATGCCGCGCAGATTGATGACGCCTTTGATGAAAGGCGGTGCGTTGGCGATCTTGGTGACTGCATCGTAACCGCGTATTTCCTGCACCTTGAGGATGTCGATGGCGTATTCCTCGGCGCCCAGGGTAAAGGTGAGATATTCACCGGAGGCGGCCAGGCTGCGGGTTTCGGGGGTGTCCATTTCTAACTCCTCTGGGGGCGAGTTGGTTCGCATGCACGGTTAATTTTCATGAATCCAGGCCGACGCCCTGGATGATGAAACCGATGACCGTAGGATGTGGTGAGCAAAGCGAACCGCATCATTTCGATGCGCCGAGTTGATGATGCGGTTCGCTGCGCTCACCACATCCTACGGGCTGGGGACGAGTGAATTCACCCGCTCGGTTGTTCATGCCGTCAACTGCCGTTTGGCGATGTCGGGCGAGTCGGGCAAAGCGCGAGAAGCGCGCTGGCTCAGACCCATGCGGGTGACCGCCGCGACATCGATGATCATGGCCACGCGTCCATCGCCCATGATGGTGGCGCCCGACAGGCCGGGCACCTTGCGGTAGTTGGCTTCCAGGCTCTTGATGACGACCTGTTGCTGGCCGAGCAGTTCATCGACGAACAAGGCGGCTTTGCTCTCTTCCGCCTCTACCACCACCAGAATGCCCTGGGTGATGTCTGCCTGGCCTTCCAGGCCGAAGGCGTCGGCGAGAGAAATGAGCGGCAGGTACTCGCCGCGGATATGCACCATGCGGCTGTCGCCGGCCAGGGTGCGCAGGTCATCCAGCCTGGGTTGCAGCGATTCGATGACCGTGGTGATCGGGATGACGAAGGTTTCGCCGCCGACGCCGACCGACATGCCATCCAGGATGGCGAGGGTGAGCGGCAGGCGGATGACCGTGCGGGTGCCGAAACCGGGTGAGGATTCCAGTTCGACGCGGCCGCCGAGACTTTCGATATTGCGTTTCACCACGTCCATGCCGACGCCGCGCCCGGAAACGTCGGTGACCACATCGACGGTGGAGAAGCCGGGCGCGAAGATGAGTTGCCAGACTTCGTGGTCGGACATGCCATCGCTGACCGGCAGGCCATTTTCCTTGGCTTTTTCGAGAATCCGGGCGCGGTTGAGGCCGCCGCCGTCGTCGATCACTTCGATCACCACGTTGCCGCCCTGGTGGCTGGCTTTCAGGGTCAGCGTGCCTTTCGGGTTCTTGCCGGCGGCAATGCGCTTATCCGGCGTTTCGATGCCGTGGTCGAGACTGTTGCGCACCAGATGGGTCATCGGGTCGGTGATCTTCTCGATCAGCCCTTTGTCCAGTTCGGTGCTGTCGCCGATGGTCTTCATTTCCACCTGCTTGTTGAGCAGGCCGGCGAGGTCGCGCACGACGCGCGGGAAACGCGAGAACACCATGCTCATCGGCAACATGCGGATGGACATCACCGATTCCTGCATATCGCGCGTGTTGCGGGCAAGCAGGTCGATGCCGGCGAGCAGCTTTTCCGCCAGCACCGGTTCGAGATTGCCGGCGGCTTCCGCCAGCATGGCCTGGGTGATGACCAGTTCGCCGACCAGATTGATGAGCTGATCGACCTTTTCGACGGCTACCCGGATGCTGGTGTCGGTGTTGGCGGCAGTGACGATTTTGTCGTTGTCGCGGCGGCCTGCCTTGGCGGTTTCAATGGTGGGGTTGTCGGCCAGGCGCCGGCCGATCGTTGCTGTCACATCGATCGTCGCGGTAACCGAGGCGGCCGCGTTGTCGGGGAATGGCGCCGGGGCGGTGGTCCTGATGGCATGATCCGAGCCCGGCGCTCCGTCGAACAGGCCGAGTCCGCTGGGTGCGTCGACGTACATGCCATAGCCGGGGCCTTCGATGGCGGCGGGGCTGTCGCCGGGCGCCACCAGGGCTTGCTCTGGCTGAGTTGTGGGTGCGCCGGGGGCGTCGGCGAACAGGCCGAAGCCATCGTCCTGGTCGGCTGGGGCGGGGCTCGGCAAGGTCGGGCTGGGCGCGAAGTCGTCGAAGAAGGCAGCGCTGCCATCGACGACCGGGGCGGCGGCTTCTTCCGTCTCCGGCTGGATCGAGACTTCTTCCGGGGCGCAGTAAAACGCCAGGGCTTCCTTCAGGCCGGTGTCGCTGGCTTGTGTGGTGAGGACGGCGATGAGCTGGCCGTCGGCGCCATCCGGGCGGTGTTTTACCTCTACCGCGGCGACGTCGCGCAGTGCGTCGAGCAGGTTGTCGATCGCTTCAGGCACCCTCGCCACGTTGGATGGCAGCAGGCAGTCGAGGCGAATCCTGCGCGCCGGGGCGGGCTCGCCGGCGGCGGGTGCGGCTTCAATCTCGCTGGCTTCGACATTGCCGGCGGCAAGCCGGTTGAGCCGGGCGCAGAGCGTTTCGATTTCGCCGGCATCCGCTTCCGGCCCGCCCTGATGATGTTCCAGTTGCGCGCGCAACACGTCGCCGGCGGCCAGGAAGGCGTCCACCATGTCGGCCCGGAGCGCGATTTCTTCCTTGCGCAGGCGGTCGAGCAAGGTTTCCAGCACGTGCGTGACGCTGGTCATGTCGGTGAAGCCGAAGGTGCCGCTGCCGCCCTTGATGGAGTGCGCCGCGCGGAAGATGGCGTTGAGATACTCCAGGGAGGGCGCCGCTACATCCAGGTTGAGGAGCAGGTTTTCCATGCTCGCCAGATGTTCCGAGGTTTCCTCGAAAAACACCTGGTAGAACTGGCTCATGTCGATGCTCATGGCGATCCCCGCAGGCTATTGGCTACTACCGGTGACGGCGTCATCGTCGTTGTATGCAGAATGCGTTTTCGTGCTCAAGCTCGGCTCATGGGGAGAACGTCAGCCGATGACTTTTTTGACGACTTCGAGCAGCTTTTGCGGGTCGAACGGTTTGACCAGCCAGCCGGTCGCGCCTGCCGCCTTGCCGGCCGCTTTCATCGCATCGCTCGACTCGGTGGTGAGCATCAGAATGGGTTTGCTGCGGTAGTCCGGCAGCGCGCGCAACGTTCTGATCAGTGTCAGGCCATCCATCTCGGGCATGTTCTGGTCGGTCAGCACCAGATCGGCCACTTTGCTCTTGGCTTTGTTGAGGCCGTCTACCCCATCGACCGCTTCGATGACTTCATAGCCTGCGCTGCGCAGGGTGAATGCCACCATCTGGCGGATGGAGGCGGAATCATCGACGGTTAATACTAGTTTTCCCATTTTTCCCTCGCTTGATCAGAACAACTCGATATCCCCGGAACGCATGCTTTCCTGCTTGACCGGATGGCCGCGTTGCGCTGCGCGCTGCGCATGCTCGCGCAACCAGCTACGCGCTGCGCTGAGGCTGCCGCTCAATTGCGCATGCTGTTGTACGTCATTGGCCAACTGCAAGACGATGGTGTTGATATTCAGGATGCGCTTTTGTGCGTGGCCGATCAGTTGGCTGGTCAGATCCTGAAATTGCAAGGCGGTGACGGCGGCGTTGACGCCAAGGGAGACCTGGCCGGCGTGGGTGTCGATGCGCTGCGCGGCTTGGGTCATGCTCTGGTTGATTTCGCCGATGCGCGCCAGGGTGTTTTGTATCTGCTGCCTGGATTGCAGCGTGGCATTCATGTCCATCGAGGTAACCGAGAGCATGGATTCCTGCGCGGCGGCAAGTGAACCCTGTACGCCGTCCATATGGTTGCGGATTTCATGCGAAAACTGCTTGGTCCGTTGTGACAATGTCCGTACTTCGTCGGCCACCACGGCGAAGCCACGCCCGGCCTCGCCCGCGCGCGCGGCTTCGATGGCGGCATTCAGGGCGAGCATGTTGGTCTGTTTGGCGATGGCTTCGATTTCACTCAGGACGCCAAGAATCGCTTTGACTTCGGCATCCATGGTTGCCATGGTTTCCACCAGGTGCAGCGCGATCTTGCCGGTGTTGCTGGCGTGGTCGATAAATGCCCCCATCGTTTGCGACGTATTGGCCACAAACTCGGAGAAACTGGCGCCGTTCGTCTCCGCGCTGTCGGCCGACATGGGCGAGACGATGGACAAGACGAGATCGCGTTGAGCCTGGATATGCGTGTTCATTTCGCCGAAATGCCGAACCAGTTCGTCGATGGCGTGTTGGAGCAACTCTTTGACGCGATCGAGATCGCCGTGGCTGGCATGGAATTCGCTCTGGCCTGTGCGTGCGAGATCGCCGAACAGGCCGACCAGTTCGGCGCGCAGCGGGGATTCGCTATCCTGCGGAACGCTGACCGGGGTGACATCAAAACGCAGGCTGAACCGCAAACACAGGCTCGCCAGCACGGCGACAGCAAGCACACGCCAGATCGGATCGGCAAACCATGCGGTGAGTCCCGCCGCCAATGCGACGATAGCGATGATTGCCGCATACTTTTTGGAGCTCAATCATCCCTCCGGATTGACGGGCGCCTCAGCCCTAAAGCTCGAGTTATCGGCAGGCAGGGATATAACTTTAGTAGGTGCCCGGGCATGAAAAAAGCCGGCGGTTTATAAAACCGGCCGGCTTTGAAAGGCTGAAAGCGGGAGGTGTCAGGCGGCGGGTCGATCGGCCGGGATGGCGGCCAGCATTTTTTGCAATTCGCCAGACTGATAAAGATCACGCGTGATGTCGGCGCCGCCGATGAATTGGCCGTTGATGAAGACCAGCGGAATGGTGGGCCAACTGGCGTATTCCTTGATGCCTTCGAGAATTTCCTGTTCGGCCAGGAGGTTGACCGAGAAAAGATCGGTCACGCCGCAGGCGCGCAAGATGTTGGCGGTGTTGGCGGAGAAACCGCACTGGGGAAATTGCGGCGTGCCCTTCATGTAAAGCACGACCGGATGCGTGGTGACTTGCTCGTGGATAAGTTTCTGAATGTCCATGCTGACCTCTAAGTTGACTAAATCTGTCGGGAATTATAAGGGCTCGGGGCGAGTCGTCAAGTCGCTGTTGGGTTCGTGGGTTGGTTATTACACAGGCTCATGGCACCGGGTCGTGGCCGCCCGGGTGCCACGGATGGCAGCGCGAAATGCGTCGAATCGCCAGCCAGCCGCCTTTGATCGCGCCGTGTTTTTCCACCGCCTCGCGCGCGAAATGCGAGCAAGTCGGCGTGAAACGACACTGGTTGCCCATGAATGGCGACAACACCAGTTGGTAAAACCGGATGAGGCCGATCAGGAGATATTGCAGGGGATTCATGGTGTCGGTTCAGCGTGCGTAGCGGTGTGCGATGCGCTCCGCTTTTTTGAGGTCGTCGGGGGTGTTGATGTTGAGAAAGGCATAGGGATCATTGCCAAAGTAGATCGTTTCGCTGGCGTGTCTGGCTTGCCAGGCCTGTACTTGGCGGCCGCCTTCACGCACGAATTTGTCCAGGTCGGCGATGAGTTCTCGATGCACCAGCATGACGGCGAAGTGGGTGCCGGTTTCGTCGGCTGCGCGGGCCAACTGGACTTGGCTGGCGATGGCGTGATCGTGCAGTTGCATGACCAGATCGAGCGGCAGAAAAGGGACATCGCAAGGTACGCAGAGCAGCCATTCCTGCTGCGCGGTGCGGGCGGCGGAAAGCAGTCCCGCCAATGGGCCGGGGTTGTCGGGCAGATGGTCGGGAACGACGGTATGGCCGATGGCGGCATAACGACTGAGGTTGCGGTTTGCGTTGATCAGCACTTCGACGGCATGGCCGGACAGGCGCTCGGCCACCCAGGCCGCCAGCGGCCGATATGAGAGTTCGATCAACCCCTTGTCTTCGCCCTGAAAACGGCGCGCCAGGCCGCCCGCCAGGATGACGGCGCTGACCGGGCGGGGTTCGGCGCATCGTTCAGGGTTGCTCAGGTTCATGCCGTTCTAGCTGGTAAACCTGTGTTTTGTAGCGTGGCCGGATGCCTTGCCAAATCACATGATTTCCTGATGCCACGCTGTTTCCCAGGGATGCCCTTGATTTGCCTGCCTCCAGTACCACCAGCTTCAGTGTCCACGGACAGGTTGTCCGCTCGGGCGCTGTTCGATGCAGGCGCAGCATGGTCTTCATGGCGGGATCGACTTGTGTGTTCAAACAGGCGCCGGCCGGCAGGTGGCGCGACATGTCGGCGATCAACGGGCGGTAAGCCCAGCCGGCCTCGAGCCAGGGCCGGAACAGGGCCGAGATCAGTACCCAGACCAGCATCATGCCGGTTGCCCAGACCAGAACCGGGCGAATTTTCGCACGTGGAAACAAGGGGATGGCGATGATCCAGAGCAACGTGGCGCCTGCCGCCAGGACATAGGACGCCGTCTCGATAGAACCCGGCCGGTAGCTGGGGGTCAGGCGGGCCAGGCGGAGTGCGAGCTTTGTTGGGTAGCCCCATTCGATGGCGGCGAAATAGGTCCAGAAGGCCAGCGCAAGAAAGGCGAATAACAGGACGCCAAACCAATAGAACGCTTGCGCTGCGCCGCGCCGCAAATTATCGACGCCATAAGCGGCAAGCAGGGCGAGCGGCAACAATGCCGGCATCAGCGCGCCATCGCGCGACCATGCGGGCACAAGCGCAGAGGTCAGCAATACGGCGACAGCGATCAAGGGGAGATGGAGTTCATGCGCCCGCGCCAGACGCCGGTGTGCGTGCCAGATCGCGCTCAGCGCCAGGGGCCAGAGCGGCCAGGCAAACCAGGGTAATTCGGAAAATGCGCTGGCGGGTGTGCGCAGGGGGGCAAATCGGTTGAGGCCGTGCCAGTGCAGCCAGCCGCTCAAATTGTCCGATGCCCATAAGTAAGTCCAGGCGATGCCGGTCACACTGGCTGCGAGCAGCAATCCGCGCAAGACGGATTGCTGATATTGCCGGTCGCGCCAGGCGGGGGAAGCCAGGGGCAGCAGGATGATCAACAAACCGGCGGCCAGGTCTGGCAGTCCACGCAGGCCAAGCGTCAGTGTCGCGAGGGCAAGGCCGATGGCCAACATGCCGCTGACAGGACGTTTTTTCGCTGCAATCACGCCGTATAGCAGGACGGACCATGCCGCCAGCAGGGCGGTTTCCGGCGATAGCGCATGGGCGCGCAACATCAGGCCGAAGCCGCCGACTAATGCGATCGCCGCAGGGGCGCCGAAGCCCGGGCCATACAGCACCCTGGCGCTGAAACCTGTGAAGAGCAGTGCGATACAGGTAAACAGGCCGCTGGCCAGTCGTGCCCCGTCCTGAATGTCGCTGCCGGCGATGCCCAATTTGATCGCGGCGCCGGCTACCAATGTAAATAGCGGGGCGGGTGTCGACCAAACGGAAGTGAGACCCTCCAGCCAATCCAGAATCGGGGCCAGCGCCAGCGCTTCTTCGGCTTTCCAGGCATCACGCCCCGTCAAGCCATAGAACGCCCAGAAGGCCAGCAGCAAGACAAGCCAGAACAGTTTTGCGGGGGACGTCGAAGTCATGGCGATGCGGCGGCTAACCGGGCGTTAACAAGGAAGGTGGGGCGGGTTGTTGATGCACAAACAAAAAAAGCAGCCACTGGCTGCTTT
This sequence comes from Pseudomonadota bacterium, assembly GCA_030691265.1. Classification (GTDB taxonomy): domain Bacteria; phylum Pseudomonadota; class Gammaproteobacteria; order Burkholderiales; family Thiobacillaceae; genus PFJX01. Next base: position 22,762 of record JAUYET010000116.1, on the reverse strand, counting down.
TTTGTTTGTGCAAGAAATTACTTTTTGCCGATGCCGTACTTCTGGCGGAATTTCTCGACACGGCCAGCCGTATCGATAATTTTTTGCTTACCCGTATAGAAGGGATGGCAGGCCGCACAGACTTCAACATGAAGCGGCTTGTTCATCGTGGAACGGGTGGTGAAGCTGTTGCCGCAACCGCAAGTTACGGCAATTTCGTTGTACTCGGGGTGAATGCCTGCTTTCATATCGCGCTGCCTGGGTCGGAACCTGGAAAGCGCGGGATTATCCACAAAACCCCCGGGTCAGGCAAACACTTGCGACAAAAATGTCGAGCGAAGGTGTTACCGCAATGCGGCCAGCAGTCGCTTGATCGCTGTTTGAGATTGTCCGGCGTAGGCGCCGCCGAAGAGGTTGAAGTGATTGAGCAGGTGGTAAAGCTGGTAAAGCAATTTGCGTGACGAGTAGCCCTGATCGAGCGGCCAGGCAGCGTTGTAGGCGGCGTAGAACGCATCCGGGAAGCCGCCGAATAACTCGGTCATGGCGATATCCGTTTCGCGGTCGCCGTAGTACACAGCCGGGTCGAACAGGACCGGCTCGCCCTCGCAATAACCGGTGTTTCCACTCCACAGATCGCCGTGCAACAGGCTGGGCTGCGGGCTGTATCCAGGGAAAAACGCATCCAGTTCGGCGAGCAATCGCTCACCGCTGTCGAGCAAGGCGCGCTCTGCTCCATGCCGAGCGGCAAGATCGAGTTGCGGTGCCAAGCGCTGGTCGCGGTAGAAGTCGATCCAGTTGTTTGTTGCCGAGTTGGCCTGACGCGTGCTGCCAATTGTGTTGTCGCGCCACCAGCCGAATGCGCGCCAGGTTTTACTGTGCAACATGGCGAGCCGTTCGCCGAGCTTGCTGCCGGGGTTGCCACCGGGGTTACCACTATCGCCACATTGGCTCAAATCCAGCCATTCCATGACCAGGAAGCTTTGGCCGGCCGCGAGGCCACGCGTCAACGGCTCGGGGACGCGAATGGCCTGGGCGCCAATCAATTCAGCCAGGCCCGCCGCCTCGGCTTCAAACATGCTCAATTGCGCAGCCTGGTTGAGCTTGACGAAGAACCGGCGACCATCCACGCCAGCCAGGATCAGGCTGTGGTTGATACAGCCGCCGGATGCGCTGAACTGGCGTGAAACCCGAAATGCCTCGCCGGACGCGTCAGCGATGGCGTTCGATATTTCGGCAATCAGCGTGGATGTCACACCAAAGCTTTGGACTCGCGCGATGCGCCGGCTTCTTCCATGCGGCGCAAATAGCCGTTCCAGTAAAACTCCTGTTTGGCGCCCAGGTCGTAAAGGTAATCCCAGGAATAAATGCCCGAGTCATGCCCGTCGGAAAACACCAGAACGACTGCATATTGACCCACCGGCTCGATGTTCTTGATTTCGATGTTTTTCTTGCCGACTTGCAGCACTTCCTGACCAGGGCCGTGTCCACGCACCTCGGCCGAGGGTGAAAAAACGCGCAGGTACTCGAAGGGGAGATTGAAACGGCTGTCGTCATTGAAGGCCACTTCCATGAATTTTGACTGCTGATGCAGCTTGATTTCAGTCGGAATGGGGGAGTTCGGGTTCAGGCCGCTCATGGATGGATCCTCTATTAGCGTTCGATGATGGAGCCGTAGTGTGCCAGTCCGGCAAATGACGGACAAGCCCGACTAAAATTGTCGGGAATGTGGGCTGTGAACTCGATGCGGATGCAATGTGCTCCGCCGCCCGGCTGCCTTGACGAATTGCGGGTTTCACTATTTAATGCGCGGCTTCTTCAGCCGGGCTCCCGGCTTCAGACGTGGCCAGATAGCTCAGTTGGTAGAGCAGCGGATTGAAAATCCGCGTGTCGACGGTTCGATTCCGCCTCTGGCCACCAAAAATAAAGCCCATTGAAATCAACGTGTTGCAGTGGATTGTGGCGGGCGAGATTCGCGCCAAAAACTCCGATTTTCATGCCAGTCTGACACTTTTCTGACGTTTTCGGTCGCGCAGGCCTGCGCTTGCTTGCGTTCGACAGGCTGCTAGGCCATTTTTGACCCATCGATGTTCAATAACCGAAATTGCATGGGCGACTCTTCGAATGCATTCGTGTTTCTTGCCGTCGCAATGAGGGTCTTGAAGTTTGAATACTCGAACTGAGCGCACCACACTGCGGCCTTTGCCAGGGCGCTGATTAACCCGGCTGGCTCGTTCCCCTGCGTCAGCGCCTTCTGACAATCGACATACTGGGGATGAAACAACGTCGGGATAACGATACGACACAAGCCCAACCGAGATAGCTCCGCGTTCATGGTTAACCGAGACAGGCGGCCATTGCCGTCCTCGAAGGGGTGAACATCGGCGACGAAGAAGGCGTAAAAAATGGCTCGGGCAAGCCCTTCAGGAACGCTAAGGGCCATAGCAGAGCCTTCTTGGAGCGTACCGCGGACATAGGCCGGGTCAACAAATCGCGTCGTTCCAGCAAAATTGGGCTCGCTCTTGATCTCGCCGGGATGAACCTCTGGGCGGAGGGCCAGCATTTCTCGGTGCCTTTGCTGTAACCCTTCGGGAAACGGTGTGCCCGGGGGCGGCACGGTGTCGCGAGTACCCGCAGTGATGGCTTGATGAAACACGCCCAAGATGTCGTGGGAATCCTTGGGGCGGCTCTCCACCACCTTGTTTCTCAGCACAATCCCTTCCGCTTCCTCGATTGAGAATTTAGTGCCTTCTACATAGTTGGAAAAATAGGACTCCAGCAGGGCGAAGTGAATTTTGGCGTCCCCAGAACTTGCTACGTCTGGGATGGCGGGCAAGACACTGCTGCGTAGGGCGGATGCCAGAATTTCGAGCCTGGCCATGCACCCGGTGTCCACGGGGGTGCCGCTGGCGACCAGATGGCCTATGCGTGTTCTCAACTCGCCCCTGGCATGTGTTCCGAGGAGCGCGCCTATCATCTTGTCCAACGCGGTAAATTCCGCTTCGGCGCCGAGCTGGGGCGCCAGCTCACGCGCTGCGTCGCGTAGCCGGTTCAGGCCAGCCTCCTTGATGGCGTTCAGGATGGCCACAAGCTTTTCCTCGACGGCTTCGCGGCCGGCGCGGGTAGGCCGCTTCTTCACGACACGCCCCAGGTTTTCCAGCAAGGCTCGCGGCCGCGATGCCCAGAAGAGTCCCGTGGACCCCAAGCGCATATCACCCGGTAACTGACTCGGGCCCTGAAGCAAGACCAGTTGCAAGCCGGGAAACTTGAGCGTCTTGTTGAAGCGTGTGGGATGACTCAGGGTGACATAGCCCTCCTCGGTAATGCCGCCCTTGAACTCGCTGATATGCGATACCACTGCGCCAGGGGCCAGCTTGCCTGCCAATACTTGCCAGTTCCTTCTGATGCGTCCCTCGACTTCTGCGGGGTCTCCATTCAGGGTGTAAATGCCAGGCGCAACGCGAATCAACTCTCCGGCGGCCGCACGGCGCTGAAGTTGCTTGGCGATTACAGGTCCCTCGCTCGCAAAGAAAAGCGTATCGGCGGGGCTTTTTTCAACTAGCGAAACCATGGAGAGGCCCAAGAATGTCGTATATCAGCTAAGTGTAGCGACTATATGTCCAAATAAGGCTAAATAATGGATGGACTGGGTTTGTCTGGTTTGGGCTAATCAAAGCCGGTCATAGTGGGTTATTGTCTTAAAGTGGCGAACTAATTAAGTGATATGTCGTATTTTGACTAAAACATGGGACGAGTCGGGTGGGGTGGAGACGGGGAGCGGATGAAAATGGCCCCTGTCTCAGGCTTGGGCGAAACCGCCCCGGTACCCAAGTGAAAGCGGTGTGCTTATACTGACTGCTCGGTTCGATTCCGCCTCTGGCCACCAAAAAATAAAAGGCTTGCATGGTTTCGGTACTGGCAAGCTTTTTTGCTTTGTGTGTCGGCGTGCGTCGATGCCGAAAGTCTCCAGATAGCCATTGCAGGCCGCCCCCCCCGGCTTTTCGTCTGGGATTTTTTCGCATGAGGGAGTCGGGAGAATGCCGCCATGACCAGCTCCTTGATTGCTGCCGCGCAAGCCTTTCTCCAGCATGAGTCTGGTCGCACGCCAGATTTCTCCGCCTGTCTGATTCTGGTTCCACACCATCACGCCGGTCAGGCTTTTCGGCAGGCGTTGCTGGAGTTGCTGCCGGGGCGCCATCTGCTGCCGCCTCGATTGCTGACATTGCCGGAACTGGCGGCCAGCGTGGCGCTGGGCGATGGCTTGGAATACAGCGCCGAGGCGGACAGTCTGCGTCTGGCGCAGTTGCATGATTTTCTGGCCGGCAGCGGGCGTCTGCCGCGCCATGTCGAATGGCAGGCCGCGCAGGAACTGTTGGCGCTGGTCAACGAACTCGATGCTGAATTGGCGCAACCGGATGCGGTACTGAGCGATGCCGCGCGCGGAGAAAACCGCTATCTCGCGCTCGAAGCCAGCTTGGCCGACGCGGTCTGGCGCGCGCTGGCGCAAAGCGGCGAATCAGTCCAGACCCGCGGCCGCATGCACCTGCATGGCGCGCGTCTGGCCTGGCTGGCCGAGCGCGCCGAGCGGCCGTTGTATTGCCTTGGATTGGCCGGCCTGAACGGCGTCGAGCGCGCGTTTCTGCAAGCCTGGCAACTGCGCGCGCCGGTCGTCACCTTGCCCGCCACGCCGGGAAACACCGCGCGTCTGGCCTTGCTGCAGGCGGTTTGGACGGATGCGGAATCGACGCTGAGCGCGCGCGGCGCGGCGTTCGGACGTGCTCAAGCCGAATCGCCGCTGGGCCGGGATGTCGCCCTGATCGCCGCGCCCGGCCTGGAAGTCGCCGCGCTCTCGGCCGAACGGACGTTGACGCAATGGTTGGCGGAGGGCTTGCGCGAGATCGCCTTGATTGCGCCGGATCGCCTGATGGCGCGGCGTTTGCGCGCCTTGCTGGAACGGCGCGGCATTCTGGTGCAGGACGAAACCGGTTGGGCGTTTTCGACCGCCGCGGTCAGCCATGTGGTGGAACGCTGGTTGCGCCTGGTCGGCGATGCCTTCGGCTATGTCGATCTGCTCGATCTGCTGAAATCGCCTTTCGTCTTTGCCGATGCCGTGCCGCAACGCCTGCAAGCCGCGCATGAGCTGGACGAGGCGATTCGGCGTCACGGCGCGCCGGATGGCCTGGCCGGTCATATCGCCTTGGCCAAACGGGAAGGCCTGCACGACAGTTTGGCGCTGTTGTTGCGTATCGAGCGGGCGCGCGCGGCTTGGTCGGCCAAACGCGTGCCGTTGGCGGAATGGATGCGTCGCCTGATTGAATCGCTGGCCCAGATCGGCGCCGAAGCGCCCTTGCGCGCCGACCCGGTCGGCGCGCAACTGATGACCTTGTTGGAAACATTGGCGCGCGACAGCGCCGGCCACAGCGCCCGCTATACGCTGGCGGACTGGCGGCGCTGGCTGTTCCTGCATCTGGAGCAGGCCACTTTTCGCGATGCCACGGTGTCCAGCCCGATTCGCCTGACCCACCTGGCCGCCGCCCATACGCGCGATCTCGACGCCGCCATCGTGCTGGGCGTGGGCGCGGCGCATTTGCCCGGCAAACCGGCGGCGGCCATCTTCAACGACGCGGTGCGCGGCCAGCTCGGCTTGCCCGGCGCGGGCGAGAAAGAAGCCTTGGCGCGGGATGCATTCACCGATCTGCTCGCCCGCACGCCGCGCGTGGCGCTGGTCTGGCAGTCTGAAATCGATGGCGAAGCCGCGCCGCTTTCCCCCTGGTTGCTGCAACTGGACGTGTTTCACCAAGCAGCATGGGGCAGTTCTGTAGGGCGGAAAAGCGATAGCGCCTTCCGCCATGCTTATGACGTGACTCCGGCGGAAGGCGCCTTTCGGCTTTTCCGCCCTACGATTTTCCCTCCCACCTGGCCGTCAGCCGATGCCGTCCCCACCCGCATCAGCGTCAGCGCCTGGCAAAGCCTGGTGGCGTGTCCGTACCAGTTTTTCGCCCGCCATCTGCTGCGCCTGAACGAGCGCGACGAGGTGCCGGAGGAAATGGACAAACGCGATTACGGCAGTCTGGTGCATCGCATCCTGGCCCGTTTCCATGCCGCGCATCCGGTATTGAGCGACCGTCCCGCGGCAGAACTCAGCGCCAGCTTGTTGCAGATCAGCCTGGACGGATTCGCCGAAGCGGAAGCCGAGGCCTATCTCGCCGGCGCCTGGCGGCAGCGCTGGAGCCAGCGCATCGAGGCTTACGTGGCCTGGGCGCTGGCGCGGGAGGTGGCCGGCTATCGTTATGAAAGTGCGGAAACGCCGTTTATGCGCGAGGTGGAGTGGGGAGAAGGGCAGCGCACTCGTCTGGAAGGCCGCGCCGACCGGGTCGATCGCCACGCCGGGCTTCACCCAAACGCGCTCGCCTTGCTCGATTACAAGACCCAATCGCGCCAGACCCTGAATAAAAAGCTCGACCCCAACGCCGAGGATGTCCAGCTCACCGCCTACGCCTGGCTGGCCGACGCCAGCGAGGCCGGCTTTGTCACGCTGGACGCGGACAAGGTGGAAAACCTGGATTGGAAAACGGATTTGCCCACCGCGGCCGCAGCCGAAGGCGAGCGCCTGCGCACGGTGCTGGCCGGCTTGGCGCAAGGCCAGCCACTGCCGGCGCAAGGTGCGCCGCACGTCTGCGCGTGGTGCGAAATGCGTGGCCTGTGTCGGCGCGAACATCTGGATGAACCGCATCCTGCAGCTTGAGTCGGCATAATCCCGCTCGCGGTACCTCAATAAAAGGAGGCAACATGAAGATCGAAACCATCGCCGTCCACGGCGGCTACAGCCCGGAACCGACCACCAAAGCGGTCGCCGTTCCGATCTACCAGACCACGTCCTACGCCTTCGATTCGACCCAGCACGGCGCCGACCTGTTCGACCTGAAAGTCGCCGGCAACATCTACACCCGCATCATGAATCCGACCACCGATGTGCTGGAAAAGCGGGTCGCCGAAATGGAGGGTGGCATCGGGGGGCTGGCGCTGGCCTCGGGCATGGCGGCGATCACCTACGCGATCATGACCATCGCCGAAGCCGGCGATAACATCGTCACCAGCTCCACGCTGTACGGCGGCACCTACAACCTGTTCGCCCACACGCTGCCGCGCTACGGCATCGAAGTCCGCTTCGCCGATTACCGCGAGCCGGACAGCTTCGAGAAGCTGATCGACGCGCGCACCAAGGCCCTCTACTGCGAGTCGGTCGGCAATCCGCTCGGCAATGTCACCGACTTCGAGAAGCTGGCCGAACTGGCGCACGCGCACGGCATCCCGCTGATCGTCGACAACACCGTGCCGACACCTTATCTGTGCCGGCCGTTCGAACACGGCGCCGACATCGTCGTGCATGCGCTGACCAAGTACCTGGGCGGCCACGGCAACAGCATCGGCGGCATGATCGTCGATTCCGGCAAATTCCCCTGGGCCGAACACAAGCAGCGCTTCGCCTGCCTGAACGAACCGGATGCCTCCTACCACGGCGTCGTCTACACCGAAGCGCTCGGCGCCGCCGCCTACATCGGCCGCGCCCGCGTCGTGCCGCTGCGCAACATGGGCGCGGCGATCTCGCCGTTCAACAGCTTCCTGATCCTGCAAGGCATCGAAACCCTGCCTCTGCGCATGGACCGCATCTGCGAAAACGCCCAGCACATCGCCGAAAAGCTGCGTGCGCATCCGCAGGTGTCCTGGGTGCAATACGCCGGCCTGCCCGATTCGCTGTTCAAACCGCTGGCCGACAAATACATGGGCGGCAAGGCCTCCGGCATCGTCTCCTTCGGCATCAAGGGCGGCCGCGAAGCCGGCGCGAAATTCATCGACGCGCTGAATCTGATCGTTCGTCTGGTCAATATCGGCGACGCCAAATCGCTGGCTTGTCACCCCGCCACCACGACGCACCGCCAACTCTCACCGGACGAACTGGCCAAGGCCGGCGTGTCGGAAGACCTGGTCCGGCTGTCGATCGGCATCGAGCATATTGACGACCTGATGGCGGATATCGATCAGGCGTTGAACGCGGCGAAGTAAATTGGTGTCACAAAACAAAACGGCCCGCGAAAGCGGGCCGTTTTGCTTTTTGGCCATTTACCATCCAGCGAAAGATCGAAGGCGCTAGTGGGTTTTAACCTGAAGTGAATGGCTGGTTTCGACCTGGAAGAGACATCCAGGCTTGACCCCATCGGGTGGCGGTTTGCCGTCCAAGGCGGCCCTTGCAGTGGATAAACGAGAGGCGACTTACTTGTTTATATAGAATGCGCACACCTAAAACGGGGTGCGCAATGCCAGCTATCGAGGCAGTGGATTTGTTCTGTGGGGTTGGAGGCCTGACGTGCGGGTTACGGTCCGCAGGCGTGCAGGTCCGCGCCGGCTACGACATTGATCCTGCCTGTAAATACCCATATGAATCCAACAACGGCGCTACTTTTGTAACCCAAAGCGTGTCAGAACTGAGCGGTGCCGATTTGGCGAGTTGGTATTCGCCCGGTGCGATTTGTTTGCTGGCGGGGTGTGCGCCTTGCCAACCGTTTTCTACGCTGGCCAACGTCTGCGAAAAAAAAGACGAGACGAAGTGGGGGTTGCTGGAAGAATTTGCCCGACTCGTGCGCGAACTAAAGCCGGAACTGGTGACCATGGAAAACGTGCCCAGAGTCACCAACCATGCGCCCTACCGCAGCTTCGTCGAAACCTTGGAAACATTGGGGTACCACGTCAGCTCGAGGCGGGCTCGCTGTGCCGATTATGGGATTCCTCAAGAGCGCAGACGCTTCGTGCTCGTCGCCTCTCGTCTCGGGCCTGTGCGAATTCCACCGCCATCCGGGCCTGTGCGAACCGTCCGGGAAGCCATCGGACATTTGCCGAAGCTCGCGGCGGGTCAAGCTGACGCTACCGATCCTTTGCATAAAGCACGGAACCTCAACCTGGTGAATCTCCGCCGCATCAGAGCATCGAGGCCAGGTGGAACCTGGGAAGATTGGCCCGAGGAACTCCGCGCACCTTGCCACCTCGCGTCAACCGGCGCCTCTTTCAAGAGCGTGTACGCGCGCATGAGTTGGGACCAACCTGCCCCGACGATGACGACCCAGTGCTACAACTTCGGTACGGGCCGTTTCGGCCATCCAGAACAGGACCGTGGCATCACGCTAAGGGAAGCGGCCATCATCCAGTCGTTCCCGGACGACTACAGATTTGTGCCACCCGGTGAGATTGCACACTTCGCGTCAGTGGGAAGAATGATCGGGAACGCGGTTCCGCCACGATTAGGCGAATTGGTAGGCAAAATATTCATGGATCATGTGAACGTATCAATAGGATAAAAAATGACCAGGGAACTCAAGTTTCATATCGAACTGAATGTGCTCAATCACTTGGGTATTGGGCTCTATAGCTCGACCCCTGCGGTGGTGACCGAGATCATTTCGAACGCATGGGATGCCGATGCCAGTGAGGTCAAGATCGAAGTCCGACCGGAGGACGATCTCATCCTCGTCGAAGACAACGGCCACGGCATGACGTTCGATGATGTCTCGGGGAAATTCCTCAAAGTGGGCTACAGCCGCCGTACACGCGAAGCCAATGGAGACCGTAGCCGCAGTGGCGAACGTAGGGTCATGGGCCGCAAGGGAATAGGCAAACTGGCCATGTTCTCCTTGGCGGATCAGATCGATATCGTGACACGCGCTGAGAATTCCGATGTTGTTGCGTTCCGCATAGATGTCCTGAAACTACGTGACCAGGCCAACCGGGCCAATGATGCTGCAGATATCCCCCTCGACTACCCCGTCGAGGAGATTGATGTCCCCGCCGACTTCAGCGCAACACACGGAACACGTATTTCCCTACGAAAACTCAACACCAGGATCAATAGGACAGCGGATTTCCTGCGCCCTCGTCTAGCTCGCCGCTTTGGAGTGTTCGGCAATACATTCAAAGTCATGCTCAATGGAAGCCCGGTGACACGCAGGGATGCTGGGTTCTACGGCGACTTCCAGTTTCTGTGGCATTTCGACGATGCCGCACGGGACGATGTACTGGCATTGGCACCCAATTTGGCCAAATTCACTGACGAAACCACCGGCGAGGAAAAAACCTGCATCGAAGCAATCAACGCTCTGATCTTGGGTGCCCCACCAGGACTGACTGTGAGGGGCGTCATCGCCACCGTGGATTTGCCCGCCAAGCTTGGTAAGGGTGACGAGAGCCTGAACCGGATTTCGGTATTCGCCAATGGGCGACTGTTCCAGGAAGACATCCTGTCTGAGCTGGGCGACGCCCGCCTTTTCAATAGCTATCTAGTCGGTGAGGTACATGCCGACTTCCTGGATCAGGACGGGATCGATCGTGCGACAGCGAGCCGAGAAGCGATCAAGCATGACGACGAGGAATTCCAGGCATTGCGGCGGCACCTTCGAACAACGTTGACCCATATCCGGGATCGCTGGGACGAATGGCGGAATGCGCTGGGCTACAGCAATGCCCCCGAGAAAAATCCCGATATCGAAACCTGGATTGCCAGCTTTGCCGACAAGCATGATCGAAGAGCGGCAGACCGCCTGATGACGTCTATCAGCAAGCTCAATTTGAGCAACAACGATGAAAATGATCGCCAGGCGAAACGTCTCTTATACAAGAGCGCCGTGGTCGGCTTCGAGAAATTGCGCGCTCGCCACCAGTTGGATGCGCTGGAAAACATTACCGATGTGCTTAGCCCGGAGTTTCAAGCCATTTTCACTGCACTGGATGATCTCGAAGAGAGCTACTACTTGGACATCGTCCGTTCCAGGCTCGAAGTCATCCGGAAATTCGAAGAAGAAATTGTCGATGCGAAAAAACAGGAGAGAGTGGCCCAGAAATATCTGTTCGATCACCTTTGGTTGCTTGATCCATCTTGGGATCGGGTAACTGGTAGTGAACAGTGGGAGGTGACACTGACAGATGAACTCAAGCGTGCCTGCCCAGATGAAGAAGAAGGTGCTCGGCTCGATATCGCCTACAGAACCACTGCGGGGAGGCACGTAATCATCGAGCTGAAAAAACCTGGGCTTTATGTCGCGGCGAAAAAACTTGAAGAACAAGGGCGCAGATATGTCGATGCAATGGAACAGTTTTACCGCGAGCATCCAGATTTCAATGGGATGCAAGGGAAATCTCCGATCATTGATGTTTTTTTCCTTGTAGATCGCGCACCGGATATCAACGAAAAATTGGCGCGTTCTTTTGAAGTATTCAACTTGAAATTCCTGACCTACACGGGTCTGATCGGTAACGCCAAGATGGCCTATCAGAGCTATCTCGATGTCAAAAATAAAGTTGGTCGTATCGCTGCCGTACTCGACAAGCTGTAACGACCAACCTCCCACACCTGCCCGCAGCCTTTTGATGGGACGAGTTCGCCATCGGGGGACTGCACCTGAACTTCTCTTGCGGCAGGCGCTTTGGACTGCTGGTCTACGCTACCGACTTGGCTCGAAACCTCACCTTCCCGGAAGCCCGGACCTGGTTTTTCCAGGCGCCAAAATTGCCGTCTTCGTTGATGGCTGCTTCTGGCATGGCTGCCCTCTGCATGGTTCTCACCCCAAGACTAGAGAGGCATTCTGGGCCGCTAAGATCACGCGTAATCAAGTCAGGGACTTGGAGGTGGATGCGGCTCTCGCCACTATGGGATGGTCAGTGGTGCGTTTATGGGAGCATGAGATCAAGACAAATCTCGTTGAATGTGTGGAGCGAATTCGCTCTGAGCGGGAAAAGCGATTCAAGCTGTCTGTCGTAAGGCGAGCAGGCCAGTGAAAACAGTGCGGGACAGCCTTGCCATTGCCCAAACGCATCCCGGTTGCGCGGAATTTTTCTACAGAGTCACGTGCACCTTGGTCGCTTGCGATAGCGAGGGTCATGGCATTCGGGCCACATCCGTCCCCGCGTACAACTCGGCAATCGGCAGGCTCAGCCCGATGCTGGCGAATTCAACGTTGTCCCCCGGTTCATAGGTGATGAACAGCCAGGCGCCGATATCGCCACCTTCGCCCTGACGACGATAGATTTCGACCTGTTGCATGTCCTGGCTGATCAGGGCGTATTCCTGCAGCGAGGGCAGGCGGCGGTAGGCGTGCAGTTTTTCGCGCCGGTCGATGGTTTCGGTGGAGGGCGAAAGCACTTCCACCACCAACACCGGCTCGCTGGCGAGCTGGGATTCGTTAGCGGCAATGGCTTGCTCGGTGCAGGTCGCCATTACATCCGGGTAGTAATAGGCGCTGCCTTGGGCGACATGGAGTTTCACATCGCTCATGAAGACTTGGCAGGGTTTGTCGCGAAAGACGGTCATCAACGCGATGGCGAGGTTGCCGGCGATGCGGTTGTGCCGCTGGCTAACCCCATCCAGTGCGAACAACTCACCCGCCACAAACTCGTGGCGGGTCGGGCTGGCTTCCTCGAAGGCCAGATATTCCGCTTCGCTCAGGCAGTGTTGTTTGGCGAGTTGCAAGGCGAGCCGCTCAGTGATTTAGCAGCGGCCTGGGGTCCAGGCCATATTCGGACTGCACCCGCTCGCCCTCGGCGCCGAAGAAGCGCGCTTCGCCGGTTTCCAGAACGATCCAGACTTCCTTTGCGCCGGCTTCCAGATAGAGGCGGGTTTTGAAGTTGAGCTCTTCCTCGGAATTGGACGGAGCGCGCACTTCGACGCAAATTTCCGGCGCGCGCGGGTAGGGCGTTTCGTAGCCGAAGCGGTCGAAGAAGGTGTCCGAACACCAGGCGACATCGGCGACTTTCACGCCCTCGTCGGTGGTGATGGAGCATTCGATCAGGCTGCGGCCTTGCGGCAATTTTTCCATCAAGGCAAATAGCACGCCTTGCAACCGTCCATGCCGATTGCTTGCCGGACTCATGATCACGTTCCCCCATTTGTCGAGTTCGATTTTGTACGGCAGGTCTCTTAAAGACTTGTCGGATAGAACTTCTGACCATTGCATGGTGGCCTCCAATACGTTGCGCTACGAGTACTCGCTGGCCGCAGGGTAAAGCGTGCTGCGGCCACCATGATTACACCCCCGCGTCGGCCTTCAGCGCTTCCGCCTTGTCGGTCGCTTCCCAGGTGAATTCCGGTTCGTCGCGGCCGAAGTGGCCGTAGGCGGCGGTCTTGCGGTAGATCGGGCGCAGCAGGTCGAGCATCTGGACGATGCCCTTGGGGCGCAGGTCGAAGTGGGCTGCGACCAGTTCGGTCAGCTTTTCGTCGGTGACTTTGCCGGTGCCGTAGGTTTCGACCATGACCGAGGTGGGTTTGGCGACGCCGATGGCGTAGGAGACCTGCACCAGGCACTTGCTGGCGAGGCCGGCGGCGACGATGTTCTTGGCCACATAGCGGGCGGCGTAGGCGGCGGAACGGTCTACCTTGGAGGGGTCTTTGCCGGAGAACGCGCCGCCGCCGTGCGGGGCCGCGCCGCCGTAGGTGTCGACGATGATCTTGCGGCCGGTGAGGCCGGCGTCGCCGTGCGGGCCGCCGATTTCGAACACGCCGGTCGGGTTGACCAGGTATTTGATGTCGCCCTTGATCAGTTCTTTCGGCAGCACCGGCAGGATGATGTCTTCGATGATGGCGTCGATGGCGGCTTGCTTCATGCGTTTGCCGCCGTTGATTTCTTCCGCCATTTCGGGGCTGTGCTGGGTGGAGAGCACGACGGTGTCGATGCTGTCGGGCTTGCCGTTGATGTATTTCAGGGTGACCTGGGATTTGGCGTCCGGGCGCAGCCAGGGCAGGCGGCCATCCTTGCGCAGCATGGCCTGGCGTTCGACCAGGCGGTGCGCCAGGTAGATCGGCATCGGCATCAGCGAGGGGGTTTCGTCGCAGGCGTAGCCGAACATCAGGCCCTGGTCGCCGGCGCCCTGGTCGAGGTTGTTGTCGTAGGCGGCATTGACGCCCTGGGCGATATCGTCGCTCTGCTGGCCGTAGCAGACATGGACGGAACAGCCGTCGGCATCGAAACGCAGGTTGGGGTCGGCATAACCGATGCCGCGGATGGTTTCCCGCGCCACGCGGGCATAGTCCACCTGGGCGTTGGTGGTGATCTCGCCGGCGAGGATCACCAGACCGGTGGTGACCAGCGTCTCGGCGGCGATGCGGGAATTCTTGTCCTGCGCCAGGATGGCGTCGACGATGGCGTCGGAAATCTGGTCGGCGACCTTGTCGGGATGGCCTTCGGATACGGATTCGGAAGTGAAGAAGTAGTTTTTGCTCATGTGAAGCTCCTGTGTGATTCCCCGGTTAGGTTCGGCATGTGGTTGGGTATGACCGACTCCGGGGACAGGAGCAGGACGCTTTAGCCGTATTTATATCCCGCCCGCAAGTTGTCTGGATTAACGCGGCGGCTGGATAATTCTATGAGTTCGTTCATGCACTGGTCAAACCCACCTTGCTTTTATTTTTCCAGTTACTCGCCCGCTTGCCGCTGCCGCTGGTGCATTTTCTCGGCGCGACGCTGGGGGTGCTCGGTTTGCTGCGCCCGCGCCATCGCCGGGTGATCGCGGACAACCTGCGTCATGCCGGGTTGTATTCGCCTGGATTGCTGATCAGGACGTCGATTGCATGGGGCAAGGGGATGACGGAACTTGCGCCGATCTGGTTGCGCCCGCTCGAAGAGGTGACCGGCTGGGTGCGCGAGGTGCGTGGTTGGGAGCATGTCGAGGCGGCGCGCCAGGCGGGCAAGGGCTTGATCGTGCTGGGGCCGCATCTGGGCTGCCTGGAGCTGGCCGGGCTTTATCTTGCCGCGCGTATGCCGATTACCGCGCTGTACAGCCGCCCGCGCCAGGTATGGGTGCATACGATGATGCAATCGGGGCGCAATCGGGGCCAGGCGCATATGGTTGAGCCCAATCTCGGCGGCGTGCGCGCCTTGCTGACCGCGCTCAAACGCAATGAGGCGGCCTGGGTGTTGCCGGATCAGAAAGCCAACAAAGGGGAGGGCGCCTGGGCGCCGCTGTTCGGGCGTTGGGCCTATATGCCGACACTGCTTTATCGTCTCGCCGGCGCGCGCCAGGCGCAGCCTTTATTGTTTTGCTGCGAACGCCTGGCCTGGGGGCGCGGTTATCGTCTGATCATCGAGCCGTTGCCGGAGCTGCCGGCGGAAACCGGGGCCGCCATGCGCATCGTCAACCGTGCTCTGGAGGCGTCTGTGCGTCGCCTGCCGGAACAGTATCTCTGGAGTTATCGGCTGCATCGTCTGTTTCCGGGCGAGTCTCCGCCGGAAGGGCCGCCGCGATGAGAGTTTTGGGCATTGCGCTGCTTTGGCTGCTTTGGCGTCTGTTTCCGGCCCGCGCTCTGGGCGCGTTGGGCGAGGCGCTGGGCGGTCTGCTGTATTTCCTGGCGGGAGATCGTCGCCGCATCGCTGCAACCAACCTGCGCCTGTGCTTCCCCGAGCTGGATGCTGCCGCGCGCGATCGACTGCTGCGCCGGCATTTCCGCGCGCTCGGCCGCGCCAGCTTGCAGGAAACCGTGTCCTGGTGGGGCAGTCGCGCCGAGGTCGATGGCCTCACCCGCTTCGAGGGCATGGAACACGTCACGCCGCATCTGGGCCGGCCGCTGATCCTGTTCGCGCCGCATTTCGTCGGCGTCACCATCGGCGGCGTGCGCGTGACCACCGAGTTCGCGCCGGTCGTCACGCTGAATGCGCATATCAAGAATCCGTACATCCACCGCCTGGCGTTTCAGTCGCGCAGCCGCTTCGGCCGTGACGGCAAGCATTCGGAAATCTATCAGCGCCAGGATGGCATCAAGCCGGTGTTGCGGGCGATCAAGAAAGGCCTGCCGTTCTATTACCCGCCGGACCTCGATTTCGGCCGCAAGGATGCGGTCTTCGTGCCTTTGTTCGCTACGCCCGCCGCGACCATCACCGGGCTTTCGCGCGTCGCTCGGGTGACTGGCGCGGTGGTCGTGCCGTGCATCACGCGGCAGGAATTGGGCGGTTATGTGGCGCGCTTCTATCCGGCCTGGGAAAATTTTCCGACCGATGACGTCGAGGCTGACACGCGGCGGATGAATGCTTTTCTGGAAGACCGTATCCGTGAGATGCCGGAACAGTATTTCTGGGTACACAAACGGTTCAAGACACGCCCCGAGGGAGAAGCAAGCCTGTATGGATGAAATCGAAATCAGTCCGCTGCGCCTGGACGAAGCCGATGCCGTGGTGGCGCTCGCCGGCCGCGTCTGGCGGGCGCATTACCCGGGCATCATCAGCTCCGATCAGATCGAATACATGCTGGCGCAACGCTACCGGTCGGTGCTGGTGCGCCAGTTCATCGCGCGCGGCGATGTCTGGCTGGCGGCGCGGGCGGGGTCGGCAAAAACGGGCTGGGTAAAATCGGAGCTGGTCGGCTTTGTCCACGGCCATCCGCTGGTCGAGGGCGATTACAAACTCGACAAACTCTACGTGCAGACGGAATTGCAGCGGCATGGCATCGGTGGCCGGCTTATCGACGAATTCAGCCGGCTTGCGCGCGCGCGTGGCATTGCGCGTCTGGTTCTGCGCGTGAACCGGCAAAACCACAACGCCATTCGCGCCTACCTGAAGCATGGTTTCAAGATCGCCACGCTGATCGACGAGGAGATCGGCGACGGGTTCAGGATGGAGGATTACGTGATGGCGAGGGAACTCGTGACGGAGTCGGCATGAACCTGGAAACCTGGGAACTTCTCTCCTACGTGGTCACGGTGGTGTTCCTGCCCTTCGCCATCGGCGTGTTTCTCTTCGAGCAGCGCAAGGAACGCGAGAACGAGGAAGAGGCTACTTGGCAGCAGCTCTCCGATGCCTATATCGACTTCCTGGAAGTGGTGCTGGCCAATTCCGATCTCAAGCTGCGCAGCCATGAGCCCACGCCAGACTTGAGTGATGAGCAGCGCGAACGTATGTGGGTGGTGTTCGATATGTTGATTTCGCTGTTCGAGCGCGCTTATCTGCTGGCTTATGAGCCGGACATGAGCGCGAAACAGGACAGGCGCTGGCATTCGTGGGAGGACTACATGCGCGAGTGGTGCCAGCGCGAAGACTTCCGCGCTTGTCTGCCTGAACTGCTGCGCGGCGAAGACCCGGATTTCGCACAGTACATCCTGCGCTTGGTGCAAGAAGAATCCTCCGGCTCGATCTCCCGGATAATGCCGGCATGAAACTCCGATTTACCAAGATGCACGGCGCCGGCAACGACTTTGTCGTTCTCGACGGCATCAACCAGCACATCGACCTCAGCCCCGCCCAGTATCAGGCGCTGGCCGACCGCCATTTCGGGGTGGGCTGCGACCAGATCCTGCTGGTGCAAGCCGCCACCCGGCCCGACTGCGATTTTCGCTACCGCATCTTCAACGCCGACGGCGGCGAAGTGCAGCAATGCGGCAACGGCGCGCGCTGCTTCGCGCGTTTCGTGCATGACCAGGGGCTGACGAAAGATTTGCCGTCAAAGCGGGAAATCCGCGTCGAAACGGCATCCGGCGTCATCGTGCCGAAGCTGGCAGACGATGGCCAGGTCACCGTCAACATGGGGCCGCCGAGATTCACGCCTACGGATATTCCCTTCATGGCGGCCGAACAGGCGTTGACCTACGTCATCGATGTGGACGGCGAGGCGATCGAAATTTCCGTCCTGTCGATGGGCAACCCACACGCCGTGCGCGTGGTCTGCGACGTCGACAGCGCGCCGGTACAGGTACTGGGCGCAAAGATCGAACAGCATCCAAGTTTCCCCGAACGGGTCAACGTCGGCTTCATGCAGGTGCTGCACCGGCGCGAGATACGGCTGCGCGTGTTCGAGCGCGGCAGCGGCGAAACACTGGCTTGCGGTACCGGGGCCTGTGCCGCAGTTGTCGCCGGGATTTCGCGCGGTTTGCTGGATGAAACAGTGCAAGTCCACACCCGCGGCGGCGACCTTTCCATCAGCTGGGCCGGTTCGGGAAGCGATGTCTTCCTCACCGGCCCGGCCGTCACTGTATTTCAAGGCGAGATAGAGCTATGAACATCACCCCCGAACAAATCGGCGAATTCCTTAAACTTAATCCGGAGTTTTTCGCTGGACATCCCGAACTGCTGGCCGACATCAGCGTGCCGCATCCCTATGGTGATCAGGCGATTTCCTTGGGCGAGCGGCAGGTTCTGGCGCTGCGCGACAAGTCGCGCGGGCTGGAATTGAAGCTGCGCGAGTTCATTACGTTTGCCGAAGAGAACGATGCCATCGGCGACAAATTGCACAAAGTCGCGCTCGATTTGATGCAGGCGCGCAGCCTGGAAGCGGTGTTTCAGTCGCTGGCGATGAACCTGTCCGAGAGCTTCTCGATCCCGCACAGCACGCTCCGCGTCTGGGCCGATCATCCACCCGAAGCCGCCCCCGATATGCCGGAATTCGCCAAGGTCAGTGCCGATGTCCAGGTGCTGATGACCGGCCTGACCCAGCCGCGTTGCGGTCCCGATGTGCCGGACGAAATCCGCGCCTGGTTCGGAACTGTGGGCGCGAATCAGAAATCTTTCGCGCTGGCGCCGTTGCGCGAGGAAAACCTGAATGGACTGCTGGTGCTGGCCTCGGAAGACATCAAGCGGTTTTACCCGGAGATGGGCACGCTTTATCTGACCTGGCTGGCGGAATTGAGCGGCGCGGCGATTTCGCGTTTTCTTTAACGTGTACTCCCGGGCAAGTAGGGCGGAAAAGCGTAGCGCCTTCCGCCGAATGTACCGAGCGTTGGCGGAAGGCGCTCCGCTTTTCCGCCCTACGGGTTAGCTGTCATGCAAGCCGAAGGCCCGCTTTCCACGGCCATCACCGCCTTCCTTGCGGCATTGGTGGCGCGCCATTACAGCCCAGCCACGGTTGCCACTTACACCTTCGATTTGCGTCATCTGCTTGAACGGGTTGGCGAACGGGGTGGCGAAATAAGGCCGGCAAGCCTGACTTCGCACGACATCCGCCGGGCGCTCGCCACCTTGCACAGCAAAGGTCTACAGGCGAAAACGCTGGCCCGCACGTTGTCGGCCTGGCGCAGTTTTTTCAACTACCTGGCCCGACAAGGCGTGCTGCAGGCGAATCCCTGCCTGGGCTTGCGTCCACCGAAAAGCGAAAAGAAATTGCCCAACGCGCCGTCTGTCGATGCGATGGCGCAATTGCTGGCGGGGGTGCCAACGGGGGAGCCGGAAGACCTCTGGGCGGTGCGCAACCTGGCCATGTTCGAACTGATGTATTCCGCCGGCTTGCGGCGCGCGGAATTGATTGGGCTGGATATCGGCGGGCTGGACGGGGTTGATCTAGCCGGCGGCGAAGTCACCGTGACCGGCAAGGGCTCGCGCATGCGTGTGGTGCCGGTGGGTAAAAAAGCGGTGCAAGCGGTGCAAAACTGGTTGGCGGTGCGCGCCAATGTCGCCCGCGTCGATACGCAGGCGCTGTTTGTCGGCGTGCGCGGCGCACGTATTTCGGCTGGGGTGTTGGCCCTGGCGCTGAAGCAACTCGCTCAGCGCCAGGGCATTACTTCACGCATGCATCCGCATGCCCTGCGCCACGCTTTCGCCAGTCATGTATTGCAATCGTCTGGCGATTTGCGCGCGGTGCAGGAAATGCTGGGCCATGCCAGCCTGTCGACGACGCAGATCTACACCCATCTGGATTTTCAGCACCTGGCCAAGGTGTATGACCAGGCGCATCCGCGGGCGAAGAAGAAGTAGGCTGATTCGGTGCGCGCGGCGCACCCTACGCGATGAAGCAGTAGGGTTCGCCATGCGCACCAGCCCGAACGCCAATCAATAGCGGTAATGCTCGGCCTTGTAAGGGCCGGTCTTCGGTACGCCGATGTAGGCGGCTTGCTGGTCGGTCAGTTCGCTGAGTTGCGAGTTGAGTTTCCTCAATTGCAGACGGGCGACCTTTTCGTCCAGGTGCTTGGGCAGCGTGTAGACGCCGACCGGGTAATCGGCGGTGCGCGTGAACAGTTCGATCTGGGCGATCGTCTGGTTGGCGAACGATGAGCTCATCACGTAGGACGGATGGCCGGTACCGCAGCCGAGATTCACCAGCCGGCCCTTGGCGAGCAGGATGATGCGCTTGCCGTCCGGGAAAATGATGTGGTCGACCTGCGGCTTGATTTCATCCCACTCGTAGCCTTCGATCGAGGCGACGTCGATTTCATTGTCGAAGTGGCCGATGTTGCAGACGATGGCCTGGTCCTTCATGGCGGCCATGTGGTCATGGGTGATGACGTCGATATTGCCGGTGGTGGTGACGAAGATGTCGGCCTTGTCGGCGGCATACTCCATGGTGACGACCTTGTACCCTTCCATGGCGGCCTGCAGGGCGCAGATCGGATCGACCTCGGTCACCCAGACCTGGGCCTGGAGACCGCGCATGGCCTGGGAACAGCCCTTGCCCACGTCGCCGTAGCCGCAGATCACGGCAACCTTGCCGGCTACCATAACGTCGGTGGCGCGCTTGATGCCGTCCATGAGTGACTCGCGGCAGCCGTAGATATTGTCGAACTTCGATTTGGTAACCGAGTCGTTGACATTGATCGCCGGGAACTTGAGCGTGCCTTTCTTGTGCATCTCGTACAGGCGGTGTACGCCGGTGGTGGTTTCTTCGGTGACGCCCTTGATGCAGGCGGCAGTTTTTGAATACCAGCCAGGCTGCTCAGCCAGACGTTTTTTGATTGCCGCAAACAGGAACTCTTCCTCTTCACAGGTCGGATTGGCGATCACCGAGGGATCCTTCTCGGCGTCGCTGCCGAGATGCAACAGCAGGGTGGCATCGCCGCCGTCATCCAGGATCATGTTGGGGGCGCCGCCATCGTGCCACTCGAAGATCTTGTGGGTGTAGTCCCAGTATTCAGCCAGTGTCTCACCCTTGATGGCAAAGACCGGCGTACCGGCGGCTGCGATGGCAGCGGCAGCGTGGTCCTGGGTCGAAAAGATGTTACAGGATGCCCAACGCACCTCAGCTCCAAGAGCGGTCAGGGTCTCAATCAGCATGGCGGTCTGGATGGTCATGTGCAACGAACCGGCAATGCGGGCGCCTTTCAGCGGCTGGGTCTTGGCGAATTCCTCACGGATCGCCATCAGGCCCGGCATCTCGGTCTCGGCGATAATCATCTCTTTGCGTCCCCATGCTGCCAGGGACATGTCTTTTACGATGTAATCTTGTGACATGGTTATTTCTCCTTTTGTTGGTTGTTATTGGTTGCGGTTATTGTAGGGGCGCTGCTTGCTGCGCCCAGATAAGTATTGCCTTTATGCAGCATGGGCGGAGCAAGCGCCGCCCCTACAAATTCCGTGCATTTACCAGCAGTACCGTTTCCTGCCCGTTTTTCCCCTCGCTTCGTTCACAGAGGACATCACCAAACCCGGCCGACGAAAGCCAGGCAATTAGCTCATCTGCCTCAAAACCAAGCCACTGGTCTGCCAGTTGCTCCCTGACCCATTCCTGTTCATGACGGGCAAGGTCGGCCAAAACCACTGTGCCGCCCGGCTTCAACACCCGACACATCTCCCGCAGAACAGCCACCGGATCGGCGGCATGGTGCAGCACCATGTTGGCTACCACACAATCGACCGAGTTATCGGGAAGCGGCAGGTGGGTCATCTCCCCCAGGCGCAGTTCGATGCTGCCAATGCCGTCGGCCAACAACCGGCGACGAGCCTCATCCAGCATCGCCGGTGAGTGGTCCACGCCGATCACATTAGACGCCCGTGCCGCCAGCTCGACCAACAATCCGCCGGTGCCGATGCCTATCTCCAGAACCGTTGTCCCTTCAGGAACCTGCTTCAGCAGGCGCTGGCGATACTCCGGTACCGGCAGCAGCGTCCGCGCCAAATCGTCCCACTGGCGGGCATGCCGGTCGAAGAACTCCCGGCTGCGTTGTCGGCGCTCCTCAAGTACTGCGGACAGGGCGTTCAGGTCCTGACTGCGCTCCGGCAGCAACTCCAGTTCGAGCTCGAATGCCGGTCGAATGGCATTGAAAAAGGGGTTGCCATCCCCGACCCGGTAGTAACTCCAGGTTCCCTGGCGCTTCACAGTCAGAACCCCGGCCTCGGCCAGAATCTTCAGGTGCCGTGAGATACGCGATTGCCCCATGCTGAAGATACGGGTCAACTCCTGCACGGTGAATTCACCGCGCAAAAGAACCGCTGTCAGACGCAACCGACTCGGGTCGGCAAGAGATTTCAGGAGATCAATCATAAATCAACTTTAACGATTTAATTATATCAAGCATTCTTGATATAACATCCCGCAATTCAGCGGTCAAGGTAAAACTGGTCATAGGTGGCCCCATATCCCTGATAAACAGGATAACCAATACTTACCAAACAGCAATGGCCCGCAGAATTTTCCTGCGGGCCATTGTCGCTATCTAAAGAAAATTATTGGGATCAAACCTAAGGTTTTGCCTCCTGCGGTGCAAACAACTCATCAAAAATGGCCTGCACGGTGGTGATGCGGTCGGCCTTCCAGGCATTGGTGCCGCAGAAAACCAGGCCGGTCTCCACATCGCCCCGCTGGGCGCGATCCAGAGACGTAATGATACAGAAACGCTCGCCCGTCTCCTTGTAGGAACACTTTTTCAGACAACCCAGACGGCATGGGGTGTGATGGTCCAGATCGTACTGACGGATCTTGTCCTGATTGGTGAGAATGGCACGCCCCGGCAGGCCGGCCGGACTCATGATCAGGCCGATATCCTCCTGATGGCACTCAATATATTTTTGTTTGAAGGCATCATCGGCATCGCATTCTTCCGTACAGACAAAACGGCTGGCCA
>JAUYET010000113.1 GCA_030691265.1 Pseudomonadota bacterium | reverse complement strand
GCGCCGTAGGTTGGGCAAAGCGAAGCGTGCCCAACATCGCGGCGGTTCGTTGGGCACGCTTCGCTTTGCCCAACCTACGCTACTACCGGTAGTGGTTGTCTGTGACAACCGGATAAGCACGCAAGCAACAACGGCAGGCCGTAGGATGGGGTGAGCGATAGCGAACCGCATCGCCCCCGGTAGCGCAGCATGGTGCGGTTCGTACCTCACCACACCCTACGTCGCTCAGGGAACGAGCAACAACAGCAGCAACAGCCACCACGGCGCCACCGCTTCGACCCGCACGGCAACCGGCTGGCTGAACGGGCCTTCGACGCCCTCGGCGCCTACCCCTTTGACCCGCAGCCAGTAATCGCCCGCGTCCGGCTTCGGCAGGGTGGCGCGGATCTCGTTGACCTGCTGGCTGAGCAGAGGCTGCGCGAAACCGGTGTCGCGGCTCAACTCGACCAGATAAGTGGCGGCCTCGCCCTTCCAGCTTGCCTGCAGGCGGTCGTCCCCCACCTGAACGACCAGATCGGCGGGTGCCTCGGGCGGCACGATCACCGGGCTGGCAGCGCCCCAGGCGCCGGACTGGCCATCGCGCTCGATACCGCGCACGCGCCAGTAATACTTGCCGGACTTGAGCGGCACGGCCAGGGTGGTGGCTGCGGTTTCCTGTTTCACCTGTGGCGCGCTCAGATTCGCCGTGGCCCCCAGTTCCAGGCCATAACGCGCCGCGCCTCTGGCCTCGCTCCAGACGAATTGCGCCTGGCCGGCGGCGGCACTGGCGCGGGCGGCGGGCGGGTTCGGCAGCGGCTGCACACGGAAGGCGCGGTGCGGGCTCCACACATGCAGCTTGCCGGCTGCATCCAGACTGGCCGCGCGCCAGTGCCAATCGCCTTCCGCCAGGGTTTCGCCATGCCGGGTGACGGCGGCAAGACGGCGTTCGATCAGGCCATCGCCGAATTCCGGCGTCGGCGCGATCTGCAGGACATAGCCCTGCGCCTCGGCGGCGGCGGCCCAGGAGAATTCCACAGCATGCCGATACCGGCGTTCGCCCAGTGCGGGCGCCAGCAACGCCGGCGGCAGCGGCAGCGCATCCAGTTCAAACGCATGATCGCGGTTCGCCCCTTCCAGGCCGGCGCTGTCGATGGCACGTATCCGCAGAACATATTTGCCGTCGGGCAGGTTGTCCTGCCAGGTGATGCCGGCTTCCTTCGTGACATCGTCGAGCAGCACCTCGGCGAATGCCGCCTCAGTTGCCACCCCAGGTGCCACCTGGGCGCGATAAGCACCGGCGCCGTCCACCGGCTGCCAGGCAAAAGAAAGCGGCAGGCGTTCGATCAACGCATCCAGGCCTGCGGCGGCGGGAGCCGCCAGCAAGCGGCGTGGCGGCTCGGGCGGCTTGCCGGCCTCGGCCACGGTACCGTAACCGCCTGCCACGGACACTTCCCTACCCTCGGCCGCGACCGCGACCACGCCTTCCAGCACCTCGTTGCGCAGGGTCTTGCCGTCCTCGGATACGTTCAGGCGGAAATCCGTACCGCGCAGGCCGGCCACCGCCACCGGCGTCCTCACCTTGAAGCCGCCAGCCGGGGCAAGCTGTTTGCCGGCACGGGCTTCGAGACGGCCGCTGTCCAGGGACAATTCGGTCGAGACCATGCCGGTCTTGCCATAGGCGGCCAGGCGGCCGAAGGAAAGCTTGCTGGATGCCTGTTGGGTCAGCGCGGTGCCGTCGGCGAAACGGTAAGCCACGCTGCTGCGTGGCCCGGACAGCACGTTCTCGCCGCCGTTCAGTTGTGTTCCCGCAGCCAGTGCCTGGAACGGCCCGTCACCGGACTTGTAACGCACATTGCCGGTGACCGCCGTGACGGTGACTGGCGCCGGCGTTACCTTGAGCAATTCCACAGGAATCTTGATGCGGGTGTTGACCGGAAGATGCTCAGGGATGGACACGCTATTGACCGCCTGCACGCGGGGCCAGTCACGCATGTTCTTGAGATAGGTCTGGCCGATCTGGCTCAGGGTGTCGCCCGGAATGGTCAGGTAAAGCCAGTCCGCCGCCTGCGCGGGAATGGCAAGTGAGGCGACAAGCAACGTTGCGGGCAATGACATGGTGCGCATGGGAACTCCTGCCGGTAAGCTTGGACCCCGACTATATGACGTGAAACCCATAAGGCAAAACACATGCACATCGGCACACCGCTCACCCCTTCCGCCACCCGGGTCATGCTGCTGGGCGCGGGGGAATTGGGCAAGGAAGTCATCATCGCCCTGCAACGCCTGGGCGTGGAGACCATCGCGGTGGACCGCTACGACGGCGCCCCCGGCCACCAGGTCGCGCACCGCTCGCAGACCATCGACATGGCCGACGGCAATGTCCTCACCAACCTGATCGACTCGGAGAAACCGCACCTCGTGGTGCCCGAGATCGAAGCCATCGCCACCGAAACCCTGCTGGAAATCGAAGCCGCCGGCCTCTGCCGGGTGATTCCCACGGCGCGCGCCGCTCACCTCACCATGAACCGTGAAGGCATTCGCCGCCTGGCGGCGGAAGAACTGCGGCTACCCACCTCTTCCTATGCCTTCGCCGATTCCCTCAAGGCCCTGCGCGTGGCGGTTGAAGGCAAGGGCGGCATTGGTTACCCCTGCGTGGTGAAGCCGGTCATGTCCTCCTCCGGCAAGGGCCAGAGCAAGATCGACAGCGAAGAGGATCTGGCCGGTGCCTGGCACTACGCCTCCACCGGCGGCCGCGTCGACAAGGGCCGGGTGATCGTCGAGGGCTTCATCGACTTCGACTACGAAATCACCCTGCTCACCGTGCGCGCGCTGGGCGAAAACGGCCAGGTGGAAACCCACTACTGCGAGCCCATTGGCCACATCCAGGTGAAAGGCGATTATGTGGAAAGCTGGCAACCACAGCCGATGTCCGCGAAGGCACTGGCCAGCGCCCGCGAAATCGCCGCCACCGTCACCGGCAACCTGGGCGGCCAGGGCTTGTTCGGCGTGGAACTGTTTGTGAAAGGCGACACAGTGTGGTTCTCGGAAGTCAGCCCGCGCCCGCACGACACCGGCATGGTCACCATGATCAGCCAGCGGCAGAGCGAATTCGAGCTGCATGCCCGCGCCATCCTCGGCCTGCCGGTGGACACGTCGCTACGCAACCCCGGCGCCTCCGCCGTCATCTATGGCGGCATGGAAGGCAGCGGCCTGCGCTACGAAGGGGTGGCGGAAGCGCTACGCATCCCCGGCACCGATCTGCGCCTGTTCGGCAAACCCACCTCGTTCCAGCGCCGTCGCATGGGCGTGGCCCTGGCGGAAGGCAAGGACACCGATGAAGCGCGCGCACGAGCGAAGGAAGCGGTGGGGAAAGTCAGGCCGGTCAAGCCGTAACCGGCATATCTCCCTGCTGGTGACTGTTCAGCATGATTCGTAGCAGCGTAGGTCGGGTTAGCCGGCGGGGGTTAACGTGAAACAACGGCCATGCCCGTAGGAGCGAGCTTGCTCGCGATGCGCCGGCAGGCGCAAAGGTGAGACGTGTGGCCTTGGCGAGCGTCGTCCCTTTTCGCCTGCCGGCGCATCGCGGCCGAGGCCGCTCCTACGGCGGGTTTCATTTTCCGGGGTGGCCATTCGGCCATGACGGTTAGCCCCATGTCGGGTTACGCCGACGATGATGCCGTCGGCTAACCCGACCTACCCGGCTGAATGCAGGCGGGACGCCTGCGCTACAGAGGCGTGGTTGTTTCACGCCAAGAAAACCCCCCAAATTTTTTTCCGCAATCACGCTAAAGTCGGGTTGATTTTTCCCCACCCCGCAAGCACGAATCATCTCCTTCACCAGTCATTCCTCAGGGGTCGTGATGAAACGCTCAAAGCAGGCCTCTACTCGACCATGACTGCGCAAACCCTCGGCGCCATCCTCACCCCCAACCCCGCCGGCGTTTCTGTTGCGGCATCCGTGGCGAGTGTGCTTGACCTGATGGAGACGCGCCGCATCAGTTGCGTGCTGGCGGTGGACAGCGACAACCGGCCGCTCGGCATCTTCACCGAACAAGACGCCGTGCGCCTGATGGCGAAAGGAAAAGCGTCAGCCCCCCTGAGCATGGCCGATGTCATGCAGCAACCGGTATTCACCGTCGCGGCCGACCTGGACACCCGCGAGGCCTATCGCCGGATGTCGGAACGCGGCTATCGCCATCTGGTGGTGGTGGATGGCGAAGGCCGTCTGGCCGGCATCGTCAGCGAAGGCGATTTCATGCACCACCTGGACATGGAATATTGGGTGGAACTGAAGACCGTGGCCAGCGCCATGACCCCCGAACCGATCACTCTGAGCGAAGACGCCAGCCTCGAGTACATACTCATCGCGGCACGCGATCTGAGCCGCATCCGCGAGCAGGATGCGCAACTGCAATTGCAGCTTCACGCCCTCAACGCCGCCGGCAACGCCATCATCATCACCGACACCGTGCCGCACATCCTCTGGGCCAACGCCGCCTTCACCACCCTCACCGGCTATTCCCTGGCCGAGGCCATCGGCCGCAAGCCCGCCGAACTGGTCAAATCGGGCGAACAGGATCAGCCCTACTATCAGCGCATGTGGGACACCATCCTGGCCGGCCAGGTCTGGCGCGGCGAACTGGTCAACAAACACAAGGACGGCAGCCTCTACCACGAGGAGCTGACCATTACCCCGGTTTCCATGGAAGGCAAGGCGGTCACCCACTTCGTCGCCATCAAACAGGACATCAGCGCGCGCCGTGCGGCGGAAGCGACGCTGCGGGAAAGCGAAGAAAGCTGGAGAGGCCTGTTCAACAGCGTGACCGAGGCCATCTACATCCAGGATGGCGACAGCCGTTTCCTCGACGTCAATCGCGGTGCGGAACGGATGTATGGCTACAGCCGCGACGAATTCATCGGGCAACTGCCCGAGTTCGTGGCCGCCCCCGGGAAAAACGACATGGAGGTTCTAACCGAGCGCTTCCGCTCCGCCCTGGCGGGAGAGGCGCAGAAGATCGAGTTCTGGGGGCGACGCAAGAATGGCGCGGTGTTCCCCAAGGATGTCTGGCTGAACCGGGGCAAGTATTTCGGTCGCGACGTGATCATCACGGTGGCGCGCGATGCCACCGAACGCCGGTCGGCGGAAGACGAACTGCGCCGCCTCGCCGCCACCGACCCCCTCACCGGCCTGGCCAATCGCCGCCACTTCCTCGACCAGATGACGCTGGCCCTGGCACGCCGGAAACGCCATGACACCCCCACCGCCCTCACGGCAAATTTGTTCTGACGATAACCCATTGAATTACCGTCATTCCCGCGCAGGCGGGAATCCAGTGTGTTCATCAAATCAGTTTTTTAACGGCCTGATTAGACGGAGGAATCTGGATTCCCGCCTGCGCGGGAATGAC
>JAUYET010000106.1 GCA_030691265.1 Pseudomonadota bacterium | reverse complement strand
CGCTACGCGCCAGATTGCACGGTTGCCGGGCCGTCTGGCCGCGTTACTCCTCCTTGCGGGAAACGACCCCGCCGCGTCATCGCGCCTTGCCAGCCGACCCGGCAACCGCACACTCTGGCGCGTCCAACTGAGGAATCTAGGTTGAACACTGAACTACACACGGGAACCCGCCGCCTGCTGGCGGGTTTTCTGTTGGTAATCGGTCTGTTGCTGGCCCTGGCAGGCATCGGCACCACCTATCTGGGCAGCCTGAACAAAACCATCACGCATATCGTCGAAAATCACAACGAGCGCTCGCGCCTGGCCTCCGAGATGGTGATCGCCGCGCGCGAACGCGCTTTGCTGTTGTACGCCATCCTGCAAGAGCAAGACCCGTTCGCGCGCGATGCGCTGACGCCACATTTCTATGAATTGAGCGGCGCCTTCCGCCGCGCGCGCGAAAAACTGCTGGCCCTGGATTTGTCTGCGGATGAACGCAGCATTCTGGACGCACAGGCCAGGATCACCGTCAAGGGCGCAGCCTTGCAAGATCGGGTGCTGGACCTGGCGCTGGCCGACAAGAGAGCGGAGGCCGAGCACTTGTTGGTGACCCAGGCCATGCCGGAACAGAATCAGACCGCCACGCAATTACGCCGCTTTCTCGATCGTCAAATCAGCGACGGACACGCCGCCGCCGCCACTGCGCGCGAGGAATATTTTTTCGCACGCACGCTGATGCTGGCGAGTGCGATGATCGCAACGCTGCTGGCCGGCCTGATCGCCGTGCTGGTAATCCGGGGCCAATCGCGCTTGCTGGGGCGCCTGCAAACGCGCGAACACGAGACGGCTTTGCTGCTGGAAAGCATTCCGGTAGCCGTGTGGTTCAA
The DNA here is from genome assembly GCA_030691265.1 of Pseudomonadota bacterium. Taxonomy (GTDB): domain Bacteria; phylum Pseudomonadota; class Gammaproteobacteria; order Burkholderiales; family Thiobacillaceae; genus PFJX01. The sequence continues at coordinate 24,993 of JAUYET010000106.1, read as the reverse complement.
GGACATGGATGGCCGCATCGTGCGCTGCAATAGCGCGTTCGCCCGTATCGCCGGCATCTCCGAAGACGCACTGGCCGGCAAACGGGAGAACGATCTCTGGGGGCAGGCCGAGGCAGTCAGAAGCGAGCAGGAAGACCGCGCGGTGCTGGCAAGCGGGAAGACGCAGCGCCAGGATCGCCGCTTGACCACGCGCGATGGCAAGGAAGGCCATTTCATCATCGCGCGCACGCCGATTGCCGCCGACCAGTCCGACGCTGTCGGGACCTGGCGCGGCGTGCTCTGCGTCGCCAACGACCTGACTACGCTGGAGCGGATGAATGATCTGCTGGAGACGACCAATCTGGAATTGCAGGCGCAAAAGACCGCGCTGGACGAGCACGCCATCGTCAGCATCTGCGATACCCAGGGCAACCTCACCTACGTCAACGACAAGTTCTGCGCCATCTCCGGCTACTCCCGCGAGGAACTGCTCGGACACAACCATCGCATCATCAATTCCGGTCTGCATTCGCGCGATTTCTTCGCGGCAATGTGGCAAACCATCGCCTCCGGCCAGGTCTGGCATGGCGAAATCCGCAACACCCGCAAGGACGGCAGTTTTTATTGGGTCGCTTCCACCATCGTCCCGTTTCTGGACCTGGACGGGAAACCCACCCAGTACATCGGCATTCGCACCGACATCAGCGCCCGCAAACAGATGGAGGAATCGCTGCAGGAGATCAACCTGGATTTGCAGAAGCGGGTCGATGAGCGCACCGAGGCGTTGTCGCACGCCATGCAAAAACTGGAAGCCGATATCGCGGAGCGCAACCGCTCACAAGTCTTGTTGCAGCAGCAATACGAACAGCTCGAAGGCCTGCATCGCGAGTTGCAGAATGCGCAGAGCCAGTTGCTGCAATCCGAGAAACTGGCGTCCATCGGCCAGCTCGCTGCCGGCGTCGCGCACGAAATCAACAATCCGATCGGCTTCGTGCATTCCAATCTGGGCACGCTCGAAGGCTACATCCGCGACTTGTTCAAGATCATCGAGGCTTACGAAACCTGCGAAGCGGCGCTGCCGCCCGATCTCCTCCTGCCTGGGGATGTCGTCAACCTCAAGCAACTGCTCGACCTGCCCTATCTGAAGACGGACATCCCGGCGCTGATGAACGAATCGCGCGATGGCATCACGCGGGTGCGCAAGATCGTCCAGGATCTGAAGGATTTCTCCCGCCTCGACAGCACGCCGGATTGGCAATACGCCAACCTGCATCAAGGCCTGGATAGCACCCTCAACATCATCCAGAACGAGATCAAGTACCGCGCCGATGTGGCCAAGGAATACGGCGATATACCGGAAATCGAATGCCTGCCCTCGCAGTTGAATCAGGTTTTCATGAACCTCATGGTCAACGCAGCGCATGCAATGGAAGGCCCGCGCGGCACGATCACGCTGCGCACCGGGCTGGCGGAATCCGGCAACGAGGTGTGGGTGGAAATCGCGGATACCGGCAAAGGCATCCCCGAAGAAGTCCGCGGCCGCATCTTCGATCCCTTCTTCACCACCAAACCGGTCGGCGTAGGCACCGGGCTGGGCCTGTCGCTGGCCTACGGCATCATCCAGAAGCATCACGGACACATCGAGGTGGAAAGCGAAGTCGGCAAGGGCGCCACCTTCCGGGTGACGCTGCCGATCGCACATGTGGAGGTGGCCGATGCGGACTGAGAATGTGGGTTGGGCAACGCGATCAAACCGCGTATCACGCTGACCATGCACCCCCTGCTCGAACGTCAGATTCGCAAACACCTGGAGCCCGCAGGCCTCGGCCAGGAAACCATGCGCCCCTTCCTGGAGGCGGTGGATCGCACCTACCAGCACGACGATACGGCGCTAAAACTGGCCGAGCATTCCCTGGACCTGATGTCGCAGGAACTGACCGAACGCAATGCCGCGTTGCTCGATCAACTAACCGAACGACAGCGTGCCGAAGCGCAACTGGAGAATCTGCTGTTTCTGCTCGGCACCACCCTGGAGTCCACCGTCGATGGCCTCCTGGTGCTGGACCGGGAGGCCAAAACCGTCCGCTTCAACCGCAGTTTCATCGAGATGTGGCGGGTGCCGGATGAAGTGATGGCGTTCTGGAGCCATGACACCCTGATGCAGCACCTGCTGGAGCAGCTCGTCGATGCGCAGGCGTTCACCGACCAGCTCGCGCATCTGTGCAGCCACCCGGAACTGGAATGCGACGACACCTTCGAGTGCAGCGACGGTCGGGTCATCGAGCGCCATTCCCTGCCCCAGCCTCAGGGCATGGACGACGTCGGCAGGGTGTTGAGCTTCAGGGACATCACCACGCGCAGGCAGGCTGAAACCGCGTTGTTGCAGGAAAAGGAAGAACAGAAAATCCTGATCAAAAAGCTGGAGGAAGCCCATAACCAGTTGCTACAGTCCGAAAAAATGGCATCCGTCGGCCAGCTTGCCGCCGGCGTGGCGCACGAAATCAACAACCCCATCGGCTACATCAACTCCAACCTGGGCACGCTGCGCGGCTACGTGGAGCGCCTGCTCGGCGTGCTGGATGCCTATGCCGCGGCGGAAACGCTATTGCCGGTCGGCGAGGCCACACAACAGATCGAGGCGGCGAAAGCCCGCGCCGATCTCGCCTACCTGAAGACCGACATCGTCGATCTGCTTGCCGAAACCGGCGATGGCATCGCCCGCGTGCGCCGCATCGTCCAGGATCTGAAGGAATTTTCCCATGTCGATCAGGGCGACTGGATGCTGGCCGACCTGCACAAGGGACTGGAATCCACCCTCAACGTGGTCAACAACGAAATCAAGTACAAGGCGCGCGTGGTCAAGGAATACGGCGTATTGCCCATGCTGCATTGCCTGCCCTCACAACTGAACCAGGTGTTCATGAACCTCCTGGTCAACGCCGCGCACGCCATAGAAGACCAGGGCGTCATCACCCTCCGCACCGGCACCCGCGTCGGCGAGGCGGGCGAGGAAGCCTGGGTGGAAGTCGCCGACACCGGCAAGGGCATCCCCGCCCACCTGCTCACCCGCATCTTCGACCCCTTCTTCACCACCAAACCGGTCGGCCAGGGCACCGGCCTCGGGCTTTCCATTTCCTACGGCATCGTCCAGAAACACGGCGGCCGCATCGAAGTGGAAAGCGAACCGGGCAAGGGCACCGCCTTCCGCGTCGTGCTGCCGATCCAACCGCCATCGAGTACCCATCATGAGTGAACCCGCCCCCATCACCCTGCTGTTCGTCGACGACGAACCCTCCATCCTCTCCTCGCTCAAGCGCCTGTTCCGGCCGCAGGGTTACCAGATCCTCACCGCCGAGAGCGCCGCCGCAGGACTGGAAATCCTGGCGAAGGAAAAGATCGATCTGATCATCTCCGACATGCGCATGCCGGAGATGGACGGCGCCCGCTTCCTGGAGCAGGCGCGCCTGCGCTGGCCGGAAACCATCCGCATCCTGCTCACCGGCTACGCCGACATCGAATCCACCATCGCCGCCATCAATCAGGGCCAGATTTACCGCTACATCAACAAGCCCTGGGACGACAACGAGATCGTCCTGATCGTGCGCGAAGCCCTCGAACGGCGCCGTCTGGAACTGGAAAACAGCCGCCTGAACTCGGTGGTGGAAGCGCAGAACGCCGAACTGCGCGAGCTCAACGCGGGCCTGGAACAGAAAGTGGCGGAACGCACCGAAGAACTGAACAAGGCGATCAAGTACGTGAAATCGGCCCACACCAGGCTGAAAACCGGCTTCGTCGCCACCGTGCAGGCCTTCTCCGGCCTGACCGAAATGCGCGGCAAGAACCTCTCCGGCCATGCTCGCCGGGTCGCCGATCACGCGCGCAGCCTGGCGCGATCGCTAGGCCTGTCCGACACCGAGCAGCAAACCGTGTTGTTCGCCGCGTTGCTGCACGACATCGGCAAAATCGGCCTGTCCGACGAGATTCTGGACAAATCCACCAACGCGCTGACCCCGGAACAGCGTGGCGAATTCATGCGCCATGCCGAGCGCGGCCAATTTGCCCTGTTGCAGATCGAACAGCTCAAGGATGCCGCGCTGCTGATCCGCCACCACCATGAAAACTACGACGGCAGCGGCTACCCGGACCACCTGGCCGGGCTCGCCATTCCGATGGGTGCGCGCATCATCGCCGCCGCCAATGAATACGACGGCCTGACCAGCGGCACGATGCTGCAGCAACCGATGAAGCCGAAAGATGCGCTGGCCTATCTGATCGAAAACCGCGGCAAACGCTACGACCCGGCGGTGATCGACCGCTACATGGAGTTGCTGGGCGAGCAACTGAAGCACGTCATCGACGAGTTGCCGGTGCGGCCGGGCAGCCTGCGGCCGGGCATGGTCCTGTCACGCGACCTGATGCACCGCGACGGTTACATGCTGCTGGCCAAGGGCTACGTCATCGACGCCCCGGTCATCACCCAACTGGTCAAGCTGGAAGCCGCCGAGCATCAGCACTTGACCGCCTACGTGTGCAAGCCGGCAGCGTAGCGCTGTTTATCCTGAAAACCTCAGTTGAGGTGCTCGTAGGTGCGAATTCATTCGCACAATCAACGACTTCAGGCGCCGTAGGTTGGGCAAAGCGAAGCGTGCCCAACATCGCACCGGTTCGTTGGGCACGCTTCGCTTTGCCCAACCTGTCACTGAAAACCTCAGTTGAGGTGCTCGTAGGTGCGAATTTATTCGCACAATCAACGACTTCAGTGCGAATGAATTCGCACCTACAGAAACCTCACAACACATTGAATCGTAATGAATTTATCCGTCAACCGAGGTTTCCAGATTTATACGATCAGGATCTGGCCCTCGGCCAGCGCTTCGACCGCATGCGTCGTCTCGCTGCGCAACTCGGCCATGATGCCCGCTTCGGCCCCCGGTTTTAGGTGGCTGATCCACACCTTGGGCCCCGCTCTCAGGCCGGCCAGATCCGCGGCCAGCTCGGCCGTGTGGTAATGGCGCGAAGCGTTGGCGACTTCACTTTGATCGTTGCCAAAAGAACATTCCACCACCAGATGCAGCAGATCCGGGCTCAGTTCGGCCAACGCCCAGAGCGCGGGGTGGCTGTTGGTGTCGCCGGAAAACAGCAGACTGCCCAACGGGCCGCGCAGATGAAAACCCGTCGCCGGGACGACGTGATGGGCGGGAATCGCGGTGATTTCTCGCTGCGCACCCGCCGCATCGGGCAGGTACACGGCCTGGCCCAGGGCGATGGGGGCGTAGCGCATGAAGGGCTCTTCCGGCGTCGGGATGCGCGAAAAATCAGGCCAGATGCGCCAGTTGAACAGGTGGTCCGTGAGTATCTCCAACACTTCGGGAATCGCATGCACGACCACCGGCCCCTCCCGCTCGCCGGCGACGCTATCGAGCAGCAAGGGCAGGCTGAGGATATGGTCGAGGTGGCTGTGCGTGATGAAGACATGATCGATGCGCGTCAAAGCCGCACGTGACAGGCGTGATACGCCGCTGCCGGCATCGAGCAGAATGTCTTCGTCGATCAGGAAAGAGGTGGTGTGGCGGCCATCGCCGATGCCGCCGGAACATCCCAGGACTTCTATTCGCATCGTCTGGATAAATTACTTGCTGGTGAATGTAAACACGCCATCCCAATCGGCGGGCGGCGGATTTTCACGGAAATGTACGATGCGATCGAGATAAACCTCATACAACTTGCAGGGATAGCGCTTGTTCGCTTTGCGCAGAATGTCCTCCGCCGCATCGAAGTCGTACAGCAGGAACGATACGCAGGCTTGCTCGAAATCCTGCTTGCGCTTGATCGCGGCGATATCCAGCCCCTCCTTCATGCCCAGCGGCTCGTAGATCGTCACCGGATGCTGCTTACCTTTGACGCGCACCACATCGACTTTCATGAACTCGATATCCGGGCAGTGCGCGACCGCCTCTTCGCCGACCAGGATGCCGAGCCCGTACTGTTTGGTCAGCCCTTCCAGACGCGAGGCGAGGTTTACCGCATCGGCCATGACGGTGTAGGCCATGCGGAACTCGGAGCCCATGTTGCCGACGCTCATCTTGCCGGAGTTGACGCCGATGCCGATCTTGATTTCCGGCCAGCCCTTCAGCTTCATCAGCGGGTTCAGCGCGTCCAGATCGGTCTGCATCTGCATCGCCGCCAATACCGCGTCGCGAGCGTGATTGGTATCGGGGATCGGCGCGCCCCAGAACGCCATGATCGCGTCACCGATGTATTTATCGATGGTGCCGCGGCGTTGCTGCACGATGCGGGTCATCGACGAGAGGTAGAAGTTCAGCATCTCGGCCAGGGAGGAGGCCGACAAGCCTTCGGAAATGCTGGTGAAGTCGCGGATATCCGAGAACAGCACGCTCATCTCGCGCGATTCGCCCTTCAGGTTGTAGCGATCGGGGTCGCGGCTCATTTCATCGACCAGCTCCTTCGGCACGTATTGGCCGAAGAGTTTGGTGATCTGGCCCTTGGCGCGCGTTTCGACGAAGAAACCGTACGACATGTTGGCCACGAACATGCCCAGCACCGTGATCACCGGCGCACCCAGCGGGAAGTCCAGGTTGAGCGTGAGCCATGCCCAGACATCGAGTGCGATGACCAGAATCAGGAAGCCGAGGGTGGCGGTCGCCGCGATCACGGGCGTGGTCATCGGCAACAGAATGCCGATCACCAGGCCGAGTATCACCACGCTGACCACGGTCAGCATGGTGACCTGACGCGGCTTCCATTTCAGGTTCTGGTCAAGAATGCCGGACAACAACGAAGCATGAATCTCGACGCCCGGGAATATCTCGCTGACCGGCGTCACCCGAATATCCGCCAGCCCCGGTGCGGTGGTGCCGACCAAGACGATGCGACCTTCGAGCTGACTGGCTGGAACTTGCCCGCTGATGACGTCGGTCGCGGAGACGAAACGGTAAGCGCCGGGCGCACGGTAAGGCACCAGCACACCGCCGTCCCGATCGAACGGCACCTTGAGGCCGTCGATATCCAGCGCATGCGGCATGAAACGATTAAGGCCATCGCCGCCCGGATTTATCAGCTTGATGTCCTGCGCGCCCATCGCCGCGCGCGTCAGCAAGATCGGCAGCGAGGTGTAATAGCCGCCCTGGTAATTGATCATCACCGGCATGCGCCGGATGACGCCGTCGCTGTCGGGCAACGAGTTGTAAAAACCCGCCGCAGTCGCTTTCTCCAGCAGCCTGGGCAGCGCGCCGCCGTAACCTTGAGCGCGCATGAAACCGCCGCCCAACTCACCGAGTTCGTCTTGGGTGAACAGCGGTTTCGGCAGCGTGGCGATGCGTTCGGCGCCCTCATTGACGTTGAAATAAAAGCCGAGAACGGACATGCCCTTGGCAAGCGATTCAGCCATGAGTCCGTCGTAATCCAGTTGCGGACGCAGTTGTTCGATCATCTCCGCAAACAAAGGCTGATCCTTCAGCTCGTTGGCGGCGAGGCGCTCCAGAACCGGCAGGCCGGAGCTGGCATCCGGCTCGGAAAACACGATGTCGAAGCCCACCGCAGCAGCGCCATATTGCTCGAACAAATTCGTCTGCATGCGCGCCATCTTCTCGCGCGGCCACGGCCAACGCCCCTCCGCCTGCAAGCTCTTGTCGTCGATATCGACGATGACGATGCGGTCATCGATGCCCTGCGCCTTGGTCGACTGGACCTTGAGGTCGTACATCACGTTGTCGAGGATATCGACGAAGCCCAGATGCAGCACGCCGGTCAGATGCAGCGTGAGCAGGATAACGAGCAGGGCGCTGAGGGTGAATTGCCCGATGAAACGACGGCTGCGCAAGGTCATGGCTTTGACGGCTCCAGGTTGTTCAGGGGTTGCAGGGCTTGGGTTGAAAAATCAGCCGAGTAACCGGGAATAGCGGATTCGTCCACCGCGTCGATCTGTTCGGGTTTGAGGTGCGCTCTTGCATATTCGAGATACACCTTCTCGCGCACGAAGACATCGAACAGATCCGGGTCGATGTGATTATCCAGTTTCATGCGTCCAAGAATAGCCAGAGAGCGCGACAAAGACATGCCCGGTTTGTAAGGGCGGTCGCAGGCGGTGAGCGCCTCGAAGATATCGGCGATGCCCATGATGCGCGCCTGCACCGACATCTGGTCGCGCGTCAGCCCCTTCGGATAACCCTTGCCATCCATGCGCTCGTGATGCCCGCCGGCGAACTCCGGCACGTTGCGCAGATGGCGCGGCCACGGCAAGGCTTCCAGCATCTTGATGGTGGAAACGATGTGGTAATTGATGATGTCGCGCTCCTCGGTCGAAAGCGTGCCTTTGGCGATGCACAGCTTGTCGGCTTCCTCATCGCTCAGCAGCGCGACGCTTTCTCCGGCAGGATTGATCCAGCGATACTCGCTGCCGATGGCGCGCACCCGCGCCTGCATCTCGGGCGACATGAACTCGCCGCCGACATTGGCCTGGCGCAAGAAATCGCGCGCCGCGTCCAGTTCACCGCAATAACGCTCGTATCCCGCTTGCAGCGCCTGCGCATCTGTCGTTCCCGGCGCTTGCAAGCGCGCTTCCAGTATGCGGATGCGAGCGTCGCGTTTGAGCACCTCGAAGCGGGTATCGAGCAGATGAATACGGTCGAAAATGGTCTCCAGCTTGGTCGATTTATCGACCACATGCACCGGCGTGGTGATCTTGCCGCAATCGTGCATCAGCGCGGCGATCTCCAGTTCGTGCCTATCCTTGGCGCTGAGGTGAAAGTCTTTCAGCGGACCTTGCTCGGTGCGATGCGCCGCATCCGCCAGCGACATGGTGATTTCCGGCACGCGCTGGCAATGACCGTGGGTGTAGGGCGATTTTTCGTCCAGTGCATTGGAGATAACCTTGATGAAGGAGACGAACAACTCTTCCAGACGCTCGATCAATTGACGGTTGGTCATCACTACCGCCGCCTGCGACGCGAGCGACTCGACCAGATACTGATCGTCGCGATCAAACGGGATGATTGCGCCATGGGTCGGACCATGGGTCGCGTCTTCCGCGTTGATCAACTGCAAAACGCCAATGACGCGCTCCTCGTGATCCTTCATCGGCACGGTCAGGAACGAGCGTGAGCGGTAGCCGTTGAGTTCGTCGAAACGCCGCATGCCGGAAAAATCGAATTCCGACGCGTTGTAGGCATCGGCGATGTTGATGGTTCGCCCGGAAATCGCAGCCGAGGCCGAGACAGTTGAAAGATTCGGGCTGCCGTCAGGCAAATACATCGGGATCGGGCTGTGCGCCAGCGCATCGCCGCCGCGCCCGCCTTGATGGATGCCGAGGGTTTTGTTGCGGATGATGGCGAATTCAAGCTGTTGCTTGCGTATCAGATAAATCGTGCCGCCATCGGCATTGGTCAGCAGTTGCGCCGCTTCCAATATCCGGTTCAGCAACTCGCCCAGGTCTCGCTGGCTGGACAACTCGATGCCGATGGAAACCAGGCGCTCCAGACGATCCAGCGACAACCCCGACTGGAGCGGAGTCGCGGGCGCTTCAGCGCTTATGAATCCGGCGTGCCCATTTTGCGGGTGCAGCGGAGTCGTTGGCGCTTCAGCGCTTGTGAATCCGGCGTCCTCCTTGGGCGAGGACATCTGGCGCTCCGGCTCAGACATAGGCAAAGCTCCTGTCAACCGCTATCTATCCACGACGATGCAAAACGGGAGCGGATTAACGGAGTCGATACAACCGCCCCGCGCCACTTTTCCCTTCCGGCAACGCATCCAGTTTATCGCCCACCGCCTCCGACAACTGGCCCAGGCGATCTTCCGGATGCGGATGCGTTTTGAACAGCAGCGACACGCTCTTGTCCGCCTTGGCGACATGGCCGATCTCGGCCAGCACCGCCGGCAGGGCATACGCGTCGTAGCCGGCGCGTGCACTCAACACGACGCCGATGCGATCAGCCTCGTATTCGGCGCCTTTGTCGAGCCCGCGCGCAACAACTTCAGCGCCGTTGCCGATGAGGTTTTGCACCAGCTCCCCTTGATTCTTCACTTTTCGGCTGAGGAAACCACCCAACGCGGCCACGCCATGTGACTTCTGCAACAGCTTGAGGTGATGCTGGCGGAGAACGTGGCCGATCTCATGCCCCAGAACACCGGCGAGTTCCGCCTCGGTTTTCAGTTTCAGATACAGCCCCTTGGTCAGGAAAATGTAACCGCCGGGCGCGGCGAACGCATTCAGATCATCGCTTTCGATGACGCCGAAATGCCAGGCCAGATCAGGCCGCTCGGTTTGCAGCGAAACCCAGCGGCCAACCCGGTTGACGTAGCGCTGCAAGCCATCGTCGCGCACCAGCGGGGCGGCGCCCAGCAGGTTGCCGGCGATCTGCTGGCCGATGCTCACCTCCTCCTCCAGCGAGGTGTTGCCGGTCGTGAGCGCTTTGAACAGGTGTCCCAGCGGTTTTTCCGCCGAGCCGGCCGGCTGCGCGGATTCGGAAGGCTGCGCCGGCGGCGCCAGTTTGTTTTTCAGCAAGCTCTTGAACAGACTGTCCAGTTCGCCCGCCTGCACCAGGCCGATGCTCAACAAGCTGGCGGCAAGCAATAAAAACCTACTTTTCATGGTTCATTTTCCTTTTATGGAGAACACCGCCGAGCGCTCAAAAACTACTCTCTTCGCCCCACGGACGGCTGTTCGATGCGCCTTCCTGCACGCGACTGGCCGGTTCGATGTAGGCGACATCGATGGCACGCAATCCCGCGCCGCGCGCGAACTGCTCGGCATCGGCGCGGCTGCTGGCGTATTGATCCAGGCGGGTCAGTTCGTTGGCGTTGAAGCGGGCGCTGCGCAACTCTTCTTCATTCAGGCCGCGCACACCGGCAACCGCCACGACACGGCTGGGATCGCGACGCGCAGTACCCAACTGGAGGGCGCCGAGCACATTGCCGCCGGTGTTTTCGGCGCTGGTTTTGACCGACAGAATACGCACCCAACCGGTAGCTCCGGCATGCCTGACCTGCGTCCAGCCGCCCTGACGCGCCAGAACCTCGACGCTGGCGCCCTTGCTGACGCGGCCCACGCTGGCAGCACCGGCAGTGGCGCCCAGTCTCAGGTCGTCATCCTTGATCATGGTTCCCGATGCAGCCCACGCCGGCGCTGCGACCATGGCGCATAAAAGCAGTGCTGAAAAAGTCAGTTTCATGTTCTCGCCTTACCGGTTTGCAAGTGTATTTGCCGCATCATAGCAACTCCGCGCTGACTGGAAACGCAGTAGTAATATCGAGCCTATGGCTTTTGTCACCCACTTTTTCATCCGACGCGGCGCAGCATTTCTGACGACCTGGCGCATCTGGCGAGATACCTTGTTGTTTGCCGGCCGCGCCGTGCTCACCGCCTGCGCGCCGACGGCGTACAACAGCGCCACGCGCACCGTGGTGATGAAGCAGATTTATTTCACCGCCTGGCAAATCCTGCCCGGCTTCACCTTGTTCGCCGCGCTGCTTTCTTATGTGCTGATCCAGATCGTGGTCACCACGGCGGCGAAATTCGGCCTGTCCGATTACGCCCTCGAAGTCACCATGCGCCTGTTGGTGCTGGAACTGCTGCCGCTGATCACCGCCCTGTTTGTCGCTTTGCGTTCGAGTTCCGCGATCAATACCGAAATCGCCCTGATGAAAATCAACGGCGAGATCGAGGCGCTGGAAAGCGCCTGCGTCGATACCATGCGCCTCGAATTCATGCCGCGCGTCATCGGCGGCATGATCTCCGTCCTCGCCCTGACCGCCGTCACCAGCGTACTGGCGCTGGTGCTGGCCTATCTGGCGGTATATGGCTGGCAAACCTGGAGCCTGCCGGATTTCAGCCGGGTCATGGGCAAAGTGTTCGATAACGCGGTGCTGTTTGGAATCTTGCTGAAAAGTTTGACTTTCGGGCTGGCGGTGACCGTCATTCCGGTCGCCGAGGGCATGGCCACGCCGAGAAAGCTGTTCATGGCGCCGATCTCCGTACTGCGCGGCATGGTGCGGCTGTTTTTTGCGCTGATGCTGATCGAGGTGGCGTCATTAGCCTTCAAATACATCTGAACTGGATGGCCGATGCCGCCCAGCACCTGGCGTTTATGGCCGCGCAAACCGCCGTTGCCAGAGGTGAAATTGCGCTGGTTTCGCCGGAGATGCCGTTACGCGCCAATCTGTCGGTGCTGGATAACATCGCCTTGATCCCGCAATACCGGACCAATCTGACTTACGACGAGGCGGCCGATCAAGCCTGGGGGCTTCTGGTCACGGCGGGTTATCAGGACAGCCACACCAAGCGCGACCCCGATCTCAGCCATGCCGAACGCTGCGTGGCGAAACTGTTGCGCGCGGTAATCGGCCAACCGCCTATCATCCTGATCGATCGACCGGCTATGCTGTTGCCCGACACGCACTACCCGCCGTTTCTGTTTGCACTGCTGGAGAAACTGGCCGAACACTTGAATAATTGCGAAATCGTCGATTACCAATGGAATCAGCCGCTTTACGACGCCCGTCACCCTCCATCCATTATTGAATAAACCGAAATGAACCGACCGACCAGCACCCCTCCGATCAAAAACCTGGAACTCAAGGTCGGCGTGTTATTGGTATCCACCGTCTTGCTGGCAGCCGGCTTCGTTCTGTATTCGCTGTATGCGCGCGGCGCCTTCCACCGCACGCAAAGCCTGACCCTGATCGCACCGGAAGCGGAAGGCGTGAGCATAGGCATGCCGATGACCTTCTCCGGCTTTCCCATCGGCGAAGTCAAACGCATGGAGTTGGGCGAGGACGGCAAAGTGCGCCTGGAAATCGCCATCCCGACCAAGGATGCGCGCTGGCTGCGCGAGAACAGCGTATTCACGCTGGAAAAATCACTGGTCGGCGGCGCCAAGATCAAGGCGCATACCGCCAATCTTGCCGATAAGCCGCTCGCCGCCGGCGCCGCCCGGACGCTGATTACCGGCGATGCCACCCAGGAGATCCCGGTCTTGATCGAGCGGGTAAAAACCATCCTGAATAACGTCGCCGACATGACCGGCAAGGAATCGCACATCAACCAGACCCTGGCCAATATCCAGAATGTCACCGGCCGCATGACCGGTGAATATGGCGTCATGGAAGGCGTGCTGGGCGGACCGGAAAAAGCGCATCAGGTCGTTGCCGCGCTGGAAAAAGCCAACACCCTGCTGGCCTCCCTCAACGGCGTCTCGCTCAAGGTCGATGGCGTGCTGGCCAAAACCGATAGCCGCGTCTTCGGCCCGGAAGGCGTAATGGATCAGGCGCATCAGTCCATCGCCAAGGTCAATGGCATCCTCGGCGATGCCCGCGAGAGCCTGAAGAAAGCGGACGCGCTGCTGGCCAATGCGCAAAGCGCCAGCGCCGATCTGCCCAAGATCACCGGCAACGTGCGCGCAGCCACCGCCGACATGACGCAATTGCGCACGGAAATCGACGATAGCGTGCGCAAGGTCAATCACCTGATCAATGAAATGAACAAGAAGTGGCCGTTCGCACGCGAAGTGGAGATCACGACGCCATGAAATCTGCACTTTCTGTTTGCTTGCTCGCCGCGTTCCTCAGCGCCTGTGGCGGTACGCCACCGCCAGCCGACTGGAAGATGAACGCAGTCAGCCTGCTCGAACATGCGCAGCAGCGTTGGCTGGAAGGCGACAGCAAGTCGGCCGAACTGGCCCTGTCCCAGGCGCGCAACGAAATCGCCAAATCCGGTCGCATCGACCTGCTTGCCCGCGCTGAATTGGCGGCCTGCGCCGCGCATATCGCCAGCCTGGATTTCTCGGTTTGCGCGGCGTTCGACACACTGGCGCCGGACGCCAGCCCCAGCGACAAGGCCTATGCGCGTTTTCTCGCCGCCGACTGGGCTGGCCTGGATGCCCAGTCCTTACCCGCTCATTACGCCAGCCTGATCGGCGCCAAGGATGACGCCAGCGCCAACCGGGCAGCAGCGGAAATCAAGGATCCCTTGCCACGCCTGATCGCCGCAGCCCTGCTATTTCGCAGTGGCCGCGCCACCCCCGCGACGCTCGGCGCCGCAGTCGATACGGCATCCGAACGCGGCTGGCGGCGGCCGCTGCTAGCATGGCTGGAGGTGCAACTCAAGCGTGCGCAAGCAAATGGCGACATTGACGCCGCCGCCCTGTTGCAGCGGCGAATCAATCTGACTCTGGACCGCGCCAAGCTTCCTTGATCTAATACGCGCCGAATTCCCCGACGGTTGCGTCTAGTTGATTTGTTATCAAGTAGTTACCTGCGCCAATTCATTCACTGGAGAAAATATGGACTGGCTCTATCACCCTTGGCCCTGGTATGTCGCGGGCCCGCTGATCGGCCTGATGGTCCCGATGATGCTGTTTATCGGCAACCGCTCGTTCGGCATTTCCAACAACTTGCGCCACCTTTGCGCAATCACGCAGCCACCCAATGTGGATGTCGACTTCTTCCGCTACAACTGGAAAGAGCATGCCTGGAGCCTGGTGTTCGTCATCGGCACAGCGCTGGGCGGCTTTCTTGCCGGCGTCGTATTCGCCAACCCGGAACCGGTGCAACTGAGCCAGGCCGCACAAGACATGCTGCTGTCCTGGAGCTTTACCCAACCGGGGGCACTCCTGGTGCCGGATGAACTGTTCCATACCAGCGTACGCAATTTCACCTTTCTGTTCACCGCCGGCGTGTTGGTCGGCTTCGGCACGCGATATGCCGGCGGCTGCACTTCCGGCCACGCCATTACCGGGTTGGCGACGTTGCAACTGCCCTCGCTGTTTGCCGTGTTAGGCATCTTCGCAGGCGGTCTGTTCGCCTCGTGGTTCCTGGTGCCCTGGATGTTGGTCTGAGGAATATCGCCATGACACGCTATCTCCCCTATCTCCTGGTCGGCGTTCTGTTCGGCTTTATCCTGATCAAAGCAGAAACGGCCTCCTGGTATCGCATCCAGGAAATGTTCCACTTCCAGAGCTTTCATATGTTTGGAATCCTGTTTTCGGCGATTGCGACCGCCTTCGTGGCAATCCAGATCATCAAACGTCTGGGCAAACGGAAAGCGCTTGATGGACAGGCCATCGATATCCCGGAAAAACCTTCCGGTCGCATCAGCTACATTGCCGGCGGCGTCATCTTCGGCCTTGGCTGGGGGCTGATCGGCCTTTGTCCAGGCCCCATTTTTGCGCTCGTCGGTACCGGATCCATCGGCGCCATCGTGGTGCTTGCCGGCGCGCTGCATGGCACCTGGCTGTATGGCGCACTCAAACACTACCTACCCCATTAAAAGCATTGAACCGCACATCAAAGTGTTTTTTTGACAGTACCGGTCTCGCGGGCTACCCTCGCGGTCGGTTTTGTTGGCCATCTGGCCTTTTTGGTCATTTTTCATCACAACGCTCGGAGGAGAGCACTATGCGTATGATTTCCCTTGCCTTGGCCGCTGTTGGCCTGGTTTCCCTGTCCGCTCAGGCCGCCCCCATGATGTCCGCTGAATGGGCCGTGCAAGCCTGCGATGCCTGGAACAAAAACCCCGCCCTGTCTGACGAATTGGCCGAGAAGTGGATCAAAAATGATCAGGGACGCGGTTATAAAGTCATCCACATGTACCGCACCGACTGTGGCGCAACCACCAAAGTCGAGTTGACCATCTCCGCCAAGAACGGCAAATCCCTGTGTACCTATGCCGGCCCGATCCAGCACACCGCGCTGAATCTGGATTCCGACTACCTGATGCACGCCGAAACCAAGCGCTGGAAGGAAATGGGCGCCGGCGAATACGGCCCGATGCGCGCCATGATGTTCGGCCGCCTCAAGTTCGAAGGCCCCAAGGGCGAAGCCATGCGCGTCATGGGCCCGTTCGAGCAGTTCCTGCTGATTCCCGGAAAAGTGCCCGGCGAGGATGCCTGCCCGGCCAAGTGATAGACATTGCCTGACCTGAAAAAGCCCGCTTCGGCGGGCTTTTTTAATGCCGGTTCAATGCGTAACCGGAAGCAAGCGTGCGATGAACGCGAGCCGGCTGGCCTCGATCTCCAGCAAACGATCGATATTCGGATGCTTGCCTGGGTTCTGACGCGCATCCTGGGTATGTTCTGCGTACAAAAGCAGGCCCTCAGCCGCCGCAGACGCATTGATTGCGCCAAATTTCGTCAACAAGTGCAGGTAAAGCCGCAACGAACCCTGGCTCCCCGGCCTGTTCTCGATGACAACAACCGTCTCGTCCGGCCCGACCAGCTCAATCCCGGCAAGGTGATCCACTGACGGCAAGCTCGCCAGGTTTTCGGTAAAACACCGATTCATACCCGATATGCCGCGAAGGTCAGCACCTTGGAAGTCAGTTGCATCGCCTGCTTCACCGGCATAGGCAGCGGCACGCCACCATGCTCGACGGCCGTTTCCGCATGTTTGATCTCATCCAGCTTCATCTGTTCGACGATGGCCCGGCTCTTCGCATCCTGCTGCGGCAAGTCGGCAAGGTGTTCATTCAGATGGCCTTCCACCTGGCGCTCGGTCTCCGCCAGAAAACCCAGGTTCCATTTGTCGCCCAAAGCACCTGCCAGGGCGCCCAGCGTGAACGAGCCGGCATACCAGAGCGGGTTCAGAAAGCTCTTGTGGCTGCCCAGTTCATGCAAGCGCTTCTCGCACCAGGCGAGGTGCTCGGTTTCTTCTTCCGAAGCCTCGATCAAGGCGCGTGCCGCCTCCGGATTGCGCGCGGTCAACGCCTGGCCCTGATAAAGCGCCTGCGCACAGACCTCGCCGCTATGGTTTACCCGCATCAGACCAGCGGCATGGCGTTTTTCGGCCTCACTCAATTCAGCCTCATCGACACCGGCGTCCGGATAGGGGCGGCGTGAAGACGCCGTAGCGAAGACCGTGCGCAGCGCCTTGTCGATTTGCAGAATGAAGGCATCGGGGCCAGCAGTGAAATTGGGCAACATGACGGATCCTTCGGGATGACAGCATCCGATTATATCGACTCATCCAGCCACGCCGTGACGACATTCCAAACCGTAATTCGTGGTCAAATGCGCCCCCTTTTTCAGCCAACATCGCGCGCAACCTCGATGACCACCCCGGATATTCTCTACGCCATCGCCATCCTGCTTCTGGCCTATTTCGTGCGCGGCATTTCCGGCTTTGGTTCAGGGCTGATCGCAGTCCCGCTGCTGGCGCTACGCTTCCCTTTGCCGGAGGTGGTGCCGTTCATGCTGATCATGGATTTCTCCGCCTCCGCCCTGGTCGGCGGCATTACTTTCAAGCATGTCGCGTGGTCGGAAATCCGCCGCTTGCTGCCGGTCAGCCTGATCGGCGTCATCCTGGGAACCAGCCTGTTGGTCTCCCTGCCCCCGAATATTCTTCTGACGATATTGGCGGTGTTTATCCTGGCCTTCGCGCTGCGCTCCCTGCTCGTTCATCCTGGGAAATTTCAACCTGTCTCGACCGGGTGGGCGTATCCAGCCGCGCTCACCGGCGGCGCGGTAGGCGGTCTGTTCGGCACCGGCGGGCCGCCCTATGTGATTTATCTGTCGCACCGTATTCAGGACAAAGCGACCCTGCGCGCCACGCTATCCGGGCTGTTTTTTCTCGAAGGGCTGATTCGAATCGTGACCTTCCTGGTGGTCGGTCTGCTGCATGGCAGCGAGGTGTGGCTCAACTGCTTGATGGCTGCGCCGATCATCGTCGCAGCGCTTTATGCCGGCAGCCATGTGCATGCACGCCTGTCCAACGCTCAGATGATGCGTCTGGTTGGCTTGCTGCTGCTGGGCAGCAGCGCCTCGTTACTGCTGAAAGCCTGGATTTGAACGGGCAATAATTTGAATCGGGCAATAAAAAGGCCGCCTCGGCTAATAACCGAGGCGGCCTTTTCGGCGAGCTAAAAGGATTTAGACCTTGGCAGCGCGCTTGTGGAAGTCGAGCTTCTCTTTGATACGCGCCGACTTGCCGGAACGCTCACGCAGGTAGTAAAGCTTGGCGCGACGCACATCGCCGCGACGCTTCACTTCAACCGAGGCGATCAGCGGAGAGTAGGTCTGGAAAGTCCGCTCGACACCTTCGCCGGCAGAAATCTTGCGCACGGTGAAAGCCGAGTTGAGACCACGGTTACGCTTGGCGATCACGACGCCTTCATAAGCCTGCAGACGCTCGCGGGTGCCTTCCTTGACCTTCACTTGCACCACGACAGTATCGCCAGGCGCAAAAACAGCCAGTACCCTGCCAACGGACAGGCGGGCGATTTCTTCATTTTCGATTTGTTCGATGATATTCATCTTCGTTTCCTTGCACGAAAGTAGGCGGTATAGGTTTCGTAAAACATGCCGCCATTTCTAAATGGCCCGGATTATTCCGGACCGGCTTCCCGGCGAAGCTCGCCGAGCAATTCCAGTTCCATCGGACTCATCGCCCGATGTTCAAGCAAATCTGGCCGCCTTAGCGCGGTTCGGCTCAACGACTGCCGCAAACGCCAACGCGAAACCTCCGCATGATTACCGCCACGCAGCACCTGCGGCGACTTCAGCCCAAGGTAGTCCTCGGGACGCGTGTAGTGCGGGCAATCCAGCAAACCATCGGAGAAGGAATCTTCCTTCGCCGAATCGGCATGCCCCAGCGCCCCTGGAATCTGGCGAATCACCGCATCCAGCAACACCATCGCCGGCAACTCGCCGCCGGAGAGCACGTAATCACCCAGAGAGACTTCCTCCAAGGCGTGACGCGCAAACACACGCTCGTCGATGCCCTCATACCGCCCCGCCAATAACACCAAGGCCGGTTCCTGCACCAATTCCTGCACCAGCGACTGATCCAGACGCCGCCCCTGCGGTGACAGGTAGATCATGCGCGGGGAAGGCATGCCTTTGCGCAGCAACTCCGCCTTCACCGCCGTCAACGCCAGATCCAGCGGTTCCACCAACATCACCATGCCGGGACCGCCACCAAAAGGCCGGTCGTCGACGGTGTGGTAATTGTCCTGCGTGAAATCCCGGGGGTTCCAGAATCTCACACCGCACAACTGATTCTTTACCGCCCTGCCACTGACGCCAAAATCCGTCAGCGCAGCAAACATCTCCGGAAACAGCGTAACGACGTGGTATTGAGGCGCCATACACCCGATTCAGTAATCCAGACCCCAATCCACCACGATGCGCCTGGACGCCAGATCGACCGTGTGAACCAGGGCAGCAACGAAGGGAATCAAGCGCTCTTTAGGTTTCGCGTCCAACTCGCCTTGAACCTTGAGCACCTCCTGCGCACCGGTTTCCAGTACGCCGACAACCCGTCCAAGGGATTCACCCTGGAGATTCACGACTTCCAGACCGGTAAGCTGGTCCCAGTAATATTCACCCTCATCCGGCTGCGGAAAATCGGCGCGCGCAACCGCGATTTCGAATCCCTGCATGGCCTCGGCGACATTTCTGTCGTTCAGACCTTCCAGACTGACCAGCAGGGTCTGTCCATGCACCTTGCCTTCGAGCAAGCGATAAGCGCGCCATTGACCGTTTTTACCGACATGCCATTGCGGATATTCCAGCAGGCTGTCGATGTGCTCCGTAAACGGCTGGATCTTGAGCCAACCGCTTATCGCGTATGGAGCGGCAACCCGCCCCATTACCACCAGGTCTTCAGGCGGCAGCGCTGACGCCACTGTGCACGATCCGGGCAACGGTATCGGAAGTCTGAGCGCCTACACCCTTCCAGTACGCCAGACGTTCCTGGTCGATGCGCAGTTTTTCCGCATTGCCGGAAGCGACGGGGTTATAGAAGCCGATGCGCTCGATGAAGCGACCGTCACGACGATCGCGAGAGTCGGCCACAACGATGTTGTAGAAGGGGCGCTTCTTGGAGCCACCACGGGCAAGACGAATGGTTACCATGTTATTGCTGTCCTCTGAGCCTGTTGTCGACCAGAACGGCCGATAAAACCGGAAAAGCCGCGCATTATATAGAGCACATACGAGCAATCCAAGTGTTTGTTTTTCCTGCTGTTGCCGGCACTGACACCTGGGCCGATCAGTCCCGGAAATTCTGATACTGGAGAGGGAAATCGGTAATGCTCTTGCGCACCAGGGCGATCGCATCTTGCAGGATGTCCCGCTTGGCGCCGGATATGCGTACGCTTTCGCCCTGAATGCTGGCGCTCACCTTCATTTTGGAATCCTTCAGCAGCTTGACGATTTTCTTGCTCAACTCGGTCTCCAGACCGCTTTTCAATGTCGCCGTACGCTTGACCTTGTTGCCGGAGACCTTTTCGCTCTTGCCCAACTCCATGCAGCGGATATCGACGCCGCGTTTGATCAGCTTCGCATTGAGCACTTCCTGCACCTGATCGAGCTTGAAGTCGTCGTCGGCGTAAAGCGTCAGCACCAGTTCGGCCTGCTCGATGCGTGCGTCCGAACCTTTGAAATCGAAGCGATTGGCGACTTCCTTGGTGGCTTGTTCGACCGCGTTCTTGATTTCCGGTTTATCCAACTCGGATACGATATCGAAGGAAGGCATGTTTTTTCCTGTACAAGTACAAATGGCCGCCGATTATAGGGTTTCGCGCCGGCCTCGTTTAAAATCCCCACCTCACTCACCGCTTGCATAAAGGCACTACACATGGCCCGCGTTACCGTCGACGACTGCATCAAATACATTCCCAATCGTTTCGAAATGACTCTGGTCGCCGCCTATCGGGCGCGACAGATTTCCACCGGTTCGACGCCGCGCGTAGACCCTGAAAAAGACAAACCCGCCGTGCTTGCGCTGCGCGAAATCGCCGAGGGCCTGACCGGCGTGGAAATTCTGAAAAAAGGCCCGTTCTAAATCTCCCGTTCGAGGGCAGCCTGATGCCGCCTGCCGATCCGCTACCCATGCTGCCGGAAGCGGCGGCTTACCTCAGCGAAGCGGATCAGAGCGCCTTCGTGCGCGCCTACCAGTATTCCGCCGCCGCGCATGAGGGCCAATTCCGCAAGGGCGGCGCGCCCTACATCACTCACCCCTTGGCGGTGGCGGGAATCCTCGCCAGTTGGCATCTCGATGCGCAAACGTTGATTGCCGCCCTGCTCCACGATGTCGTGGAAGACACCGGGATCAGCTCCGTGGATATCGCCCGAGAATTCGGCAAACCCGTCGCCCAACTGGTCGATGGCGTCACCAAGCTGGACAAGATTCACTTCGAAGACAAGGCGCAGGCGCAGGCCGAAAACTTCCGCAAAATGCTGTTGGCGATGGCGCGCGATGTCCGCGTCATCCTGATCAAACTGGCCGATCGTCTGCACAACATGCGCACGCTGGATGCCATGCAACCGGACAAAGTCAGCCGCATTGCGCAGGAAACGCTGGAGATCTACGCCCCCATCGCCAACCGTCTGGGGCTCAACAAGGTCTACCAGGAACTCGAAGACATCGCCTTCGTGCATCTACATCCCGGCCGTTACAAAGTGATCGAGAAAGCGGTGAAATCCGCGCGCGGCAACCGCAAGGAAGTCGTCGACAAGATCAAGGCCGCGATCGAAGCCAAACTCCTCGATTGCAAGATTCCGGCGCAAATACGCGGACGCGAAAAGCACCTGTACAGCATCTACCGCAAGATGCAGGAAAAGCATCTGGCATTTTCCGAAGTCTTCGATATTTACGGCTTTCGCATCGTGGTTGAAAACGCGCGCGACTGCTATCTCACCCTGGGCGCATTACATGCGCTCTACAAACCCATTCCAGGCAAGTTCAAGGACTACATCGCCATTCCCAAACCGAATGGCTACCAGTCTCTGCACACCACCCTGTTCGGCCCTTTTGGCGCCCCGGTGGAAGTCCAGATTCGCACCCAGGAAATGCACCGCATCGCTGAAGCCGGTGTCGCCTCGCACTGGCTATACAAAACCGGCGACACCTCGCTCTCCGAGGTGCAGCGAAAAACGCACCAGTGGATGCAAAGTCTGCTCGACATCCAGGCCGACAGCCGTGATTCGGCCGAATTCCTGGAGCACATCAAGGTCGATCTGTTCCCGGACGAGGTCTACGTCTTCACCCCCAAAGGCCGTATCGTCGCCCTGACGCGCGGCGCAACCGCCATCGACTTCGCCTACAACGTGCATACCGATGTCGGCAATCATTGCGTCGGCGTCAAAATCAACAGCGAATTCATGCCGCTCTCAACGCCGCTGAAAAACGGCGACCGGGTCGAAATTCTCACCTCCGAATCCGCCCGCCCCAACCCAGCCTGGGCCCACTTCGCCCACACTGGCAAGGCGCGTGCGCATATTCGCAGCGCGCTGAAAAACACCCACCGCCACGAATCCGAACAACTCGGCGAACAACTGCTCGACCAAGCCGTGCGCGCATTGGGCGGCACACCAAGCGGCACACCAGGCGGCACACCAGGCGACGAGCCAGGCAGCGCCAGCGAAAGCCAATGGGAGCGTTATCAGAAAGAAGGCGGCCGTAACCGCGCGGACACGCTGGCCGATATCGGCCTGGGTAAAAAACTCGCTTTCGTCGTCGCCCGCCAACTGCTGGCCAAAGACCATGACGCGCTCGCCCGCAACCACACCGGGCCCATGCTCATTCGTGGCGCGGAAGGCATCGCCGTGCGTCTGGGCAAATGCTGCCACCCTATCCCGGGCGACCCGATCATCGGCCAGATCAAAAAAGATCATGGCCTCGTCATCCATACCCACGATTGCACGCAAGTGCGTCATTACCGCGATGACCCGGAAAAATGGGTCGATGTCGCCTGGTCCGCCGAACTCGACAAACTGTTCGATGTCAGGCTGCGCATCATCGTCGCCAACCAGCGCGGCGTTCTGGCCAAAGTCGCCACCGCCATCGCCAACGAAGGTTCCGACATCGACAACGTTCACATGGAAGAAGAAGCCGGCGCCTACACCAGCCTCTTTTTCACCGTCAGCGTACAAAACCGTCTGCACCTGTCTCGCCTGATGCGTGCACTGCGCGGCCTGCAGGAAGTCGTTCGCCTGCAAAGACTGAAAAGCAAGCTGGAAGAACCGCGCGTCGGCGCTGGCTAGCAGCCTGTCTGACTTTGGTCGTCGATAGCGAAAATCGGCCCCGACGAGGCCAGTTTTTGCCGGATTTGCAGCCGCATAGCCCAGCTATGGGGCAAAAAGCCGGTGAAAAATGGACCGTCGCGGCTGATTTGCAGCCGACGATTCCAAAGTCCGACAGGCTGCTAGAGAATTGAAGTGGCCTTTTCAATGGCCATTGCGCCTGTCTCGCAACAGTACAAAAACTCAATTGGCGCTCGCTGCCAGTCCGGGTTTACCCGTAAAAGCAGCGGTTGTTAAAATGTCACGCAATTCTAATATCCTGATTTTTCAAGCATTTACCAAAGGAGCCATGATGAAACTGAAACTCGTCACTCTCGCAATCGCCTTCGCCTCCGTGCCTGCCTATGCCGCCATGGGCACTACCGATATTCCCACTTTCGCCGGCCAGGCCGCCGCTCAGGCTGCCGCCAAGACCGGAACGCCGAAAACACCGGAAGAGTGGCTGGCTCGAATGACCGATTTCTCGCGCAACCTGTCCGCGTTCAAGGATCCCCACACCTTCGTGCCCTGGACCAATGCCGTTACCGAGCCCAGTTTCTATCTCGCCATGGCCAACGGCATGATGGACCCAGGCGGCTGGCTCAACATGATGAACAGCGCCGCGCATCCCGATGCCGTGCGCAACCTGCTCGCGTTCGCCGACCCCAATGTCTATCTGAAGTGGTCCGCTGCCGGCCTCGATCCCAATTTCTACACCGCACTGCTGACTCAGCTTTCCGATCCCGGCAAGCTGATGCGTTGGGGCATGGTGCCGATGGATCCCAAGCTGTGGGGCATCCTCGGCAATACGCTGAACCCGAATACCTATATCCGCTGGCCGATGGCCGGCCTTGACCCGCGCGCCTGGAATCTGATGGGTACCATGGCCAACCCGGCGCTCTACACCGGCATGGCTGGCGCAATCGTCAACCCGAATGGCTATGGCCAAGGCGCCAATAGCTGGCTGACCTGGCAGCCCGCACCTGCCATACAAGGCGCGGGCAGTTTTGCGATGTGGGATCCGGTCGCCATGCTGGGCAACTTGTCTGGCTGGGTTCCGGGCATGAATCAGTTGTCTATGCCCACGCTGCCCGCAATGCCTGCAATGCCGACCTTCGCCGCACCGACCTTCGCCGCGCCTGCACTGCCGACCTTTACCGCACCGACCTTCACCGCACCGACGCTGCCGACCTTGGCCCCGCCGACCTTCATTGCACCGGTTGCCGTGCCGGCTCCTGCAGCGTCCCCGGCCACCCTGCCGGCGGTAAAGGCCATCGCCGCACCGGCTGCGCAAACACCCGCTGTGGTCACGCCTAAAGTTGCCGAGGCGCCGAAGGCCGTCGAAACCCCCAAGGCCGTTGCCGCCGCAAAGCCTGTCGCAGCTTCCACCGCCGCACCGGCGCAGGCCGCCGCCAACAAGGTCATTCTGGCGGGTGATGCGCTGTTCAAATCCGGCAAGTCCGGCATCAGGGATTTGTCCAAAAATGGTAAAGCGCGTTTGGATGAGGTCATTGGCAAGCTCAACGCAATGGGTGACATCGAGCAGATCAAGGTGATGGGGCATGCCGACCCGACCGGCGATGCCAAGGTCAACCGTGCGTTGTCCGAATCCCGCGCCAAGTCGGTCAAGTCGTATCTGATCGCCAAAGGCGTGACGCCCGGCGTCATCATCAGCAGCGGCATGGGCGACACCCAACCGGTGGTTCAATGCGACAAGGCGCTGGCCAGCGACGCGCTGAAAGAATGCCATGCACCCAACCGCCGCGTGGAGATCGAGATCATTGCCAAGAACAAGTAAGGCTTGTTGCCCGAACGATCAAAAAAACCGCCTGCGGGCGGTTTTTTTGCGTCCCTGTCCCGCGCCGCGCACGCCGAAGTCATTCATCCTGAGAAACCTCAGTTGAGGTGCTCGTAGGTGCGAATTTATTCGCACAATCAACGACTTCGGTGCGAATGAATTCGCACCTACAGACATCTCGCAACACATTGAATCGTAATGAAT
>JAUYET010000105.1 GCA_030691265.1 Pseudomonadota bacterium | reverse complement strand
AGGGCCGCCTCGGGCCGGCCATACCCATAGGCACCACAAGGCCCGCCGCACAGGTTTCGATAGGCGGCCGGCCGAGATTCCGCCTCGTGCGTTCCCATTACCCGGAAATTCACGATTTTGGCAATCAACCGGATAGGCAAGCTTGCAACCTACGCCAAACATCTACAGGTACAAGCACGGCAGCTTCAGCGCCGCGCTTTGTCACCATCTGGGGGCCTTCGGCAATGCACGTATCAAGGAACTCACTAAAACGCGCTTTCGCGTCTTGAACAGGCCAGGTTTGCACGGTACGTCTCCATGAACTAGTCAGATGACTAGTCTGAATGCTTCTATGGCATCTTGCAAGGCAGGCGAGGAACGTTGGTTGACTGTAGGTGAAGCAGATATTGCTCAACTCTAGCTTGCTGAGGCAGGGCGTCGGGAGTCAGGGAGAGAAGCTGGCCTTTCGTTGCATGTAACAAGAAGTGCGCCTAGCATTACATGTAACATTTTGTTTGTGAGGATGCGCCATGAGAACCAGTATTTCGGACCGAGTGCAGAAGCATCGTGCGGGGCTTCGTGCCGCAGGGTTGCGTCCTGTGCAGATTTGGGTGCCTGACACCCGCCGTGCAGGATTCGCGGAGGAGTGCCATAGGCAATCCTTGCGGGTGGTTGCCGCGGACAGCAATGATGCCGAGTTGATGGGATTCATGGATGCTGCCTTGGAAGATACTGAAGGCTGGAAGGAATGAAGCGCGGCGATATTGTCACTGTCGCTCTCCAGGGTGACTTCGGGAAACCGCGCCCGGCTTTGGTAATCCAGTCCGATTTATTCAACGAGACGCACGCGAGCGTAACTGTGCTGCTTGTGTCCAGCGAGGTTGTTGACGCGCCGCTGTTTCGCATCACGGTTGACCCGACCTCCGGGAATGGGCTAATGAAAATTTGCCAGATCCAGGTCGACAAGATCATGACCATCCGGCAGGAGAGAATCGGAGAGGTTATCGGTCAGTTGGATGAAGATGCCTTGATCGGGATAAATCGCGCACTGGCGGTTTGGATTGGAATCGCATGAGGACACGCAATAGAAAGAGGCGTCGCCCAATCTATGCGAATGATTCGCCTCGATTAATCCTGAAAACCTCAGTTGATGGATAAATTTATTACGATTCAATGTGTCGCGAGATGTCTGTAGGTGCGAATTTATTCGCACCGAAGTCCTTGATTGTGCGAATAAATTCGCACCTACGAGCGCTTCAACTGCGGTTTTTCGATTAATTAGCCCGCGTGTCCCGGCTGAAAAACAGCCAGCATGTCTGCATGGTTGAAGCGGGATGGGCAAGGCACTTCATTCTGTTCTGGAAAATCCACATCTCCGGCGCGTGTTATTAACAAAATCAACAAGTTGGCGATAGTTCTGGGCGATCCACAGCCTGCCCGCCGCTATAATCCGGCATGCCTGAACAAAACTCCCCCACGCAAGAACCCGCGTCCGCGCCCTTCGATCGACTGCCGCTTTCGCCCGCCGTACTGGCCAATCTGGGCCAGCTCGGCTACCTCAACATGACGCCGATCCAGGCCGCCAGCCTGCCGATTTCGCTCGATGGCCACGACCTGATCGCGCAGGCCAAGACCGGTAGCGGCAAGACCGCGGCATTCGGTTTGCCGGTGCTGGCCAATCTGAATGTGCTGCGCTTCGGCGTGCAGGCCATGGTGCTGTGCCCGACGCGCGAGCTGGCCGATCAGGTCACTCAGGAACTGCGCCGCCTGGCGCGCTGCGAGGACAACATCAAGATTCTGGCCCTGGTCGGCGGCTCGCCGATGCGGCCGCAAATGATCAGCCTGGAGCACGGCGCGCACATCGTCGTCGGCACACCGGGCCGCATCATGGACCACCTGCAACGCGGCAGCCTGGACCTGGAGGCGCTGAATACGCTGGTGCTCGACGAGGCCGACCGCATGCTGGACATGGGTTTCTACGGCGAGATTTTTGCCATCGCCAAGCTGTGCCCGAAAAAACGCCAGACGCTGCTGTTTTCCGCCACCTTCCCGGCGGAAATCGGCGAGTTGAGCAAGCGCTTCATGCACCAGCCGCAAGAAGTGAAGCTGACGGAACTGCACGCCAGCGACAAGATACGCCAGCGTTTTTATCAGGTTGAAAAGGACCAACGCCTGCAGGCGGTGGCGCTGTTGCTGAATCACTTTCGCCCGGTCAGTACGCTGGCCTTCTGCAACACCCGCCAGCAATGCCGCGATTTGTTGCAAGTCCTGCGCCAGCAGGGTTTCTACGCGCTGGCCTTGCACGGCGAGCTGGAACAACGCGAGCGCGACCAGGTGCTGATCCAGTTCGCCAACCGCAGTTGTTCGGTGCTGGTCGCCACCGATGTCGCCGCGCGCGGGCTGGATATCGACAAGCTGGAAGCGGTCATCAACGTCGATGTGACGCCCGACCCGGAGGTTTACATCCACCGCATCGGCCGCACCGGCCGCGTCGATCAGGACGGCTGGGCGCTCAGCCTGGCCAGCGAAAACCAGATGAAACGGGTCGATGCCATCGCCAAGGAGATCGGCACCGAGGTCGAATGGCATCCGCTCGACGAACTGGAAGCGGCCAGCAAGAAACCGCTGCTACCGCCGATGGCCACGCTGCAGATACTCGGCGGCCGCAAAGAGAAAATTCGTCCCGGCGACGTGCTCGGCGCGCTCACCGGCGAGGCCGGTTTCACCAGCGCCCAGGTCGGCAAGATCACCGTCACCGAAACCACCACCTACGTCGCGGTGGATCGCCGCATCGCCCACGAAGCCCAGCGTCGGCTGGCCGAAGGCAAGGTGAAAGGCAAGACCGTCAAGGTGCGCATCCTGGAAGTCACTGGCGATGCCCAGCCGCGTGAAGCCGTGCCGGCCGTGCGCCGACGCGATCGCTAATATTTCTGGAGAAAAACATGTCCTGGTTGATTCCCGTGTTGCTGGTTCTGCATCTGCTTGCCGCCATCGGCTGGGTGGGTGGCATGTTGTTTGCGCACATGGCGTTGCGCCCGAGTGCAATGGCGCTGGAGCCGCCGGTGCGCCTGGCTTTGTGGAACCGCGTTTTCTCGCGTTTCTTTCCGCTGGTCTGGGTCTGCGTGGTTACGCTGCTGGTGAGCGGCCATGGCTTGACCGGGATGGGCGCCGGCCGTGGTTCGCATACGGTGTTGAGCATGATGGCGATCGGTTGGGTGATGGCCGCCCTGTTCGCCTATCTCTATTTCCGGCCCTACGCCGCGTTGCGTGCGGCGCTGGCGGCAGGGGACATTCCGGCTGCGGCTGCCGCGCAGAACAGGATTCGACAAATCGTCGCGACCAATCTGGTTTTGGGGCTGATTACCTGTGTGCTCGGCGTGCTGGCGCGATTCTTCGGTTGAAGTCATGCCCCGGATTCTGCCGCGCGCTTATTCTTCCACGCAGATTTCCCGTCGCTTCACGGCCAGTGCGGTGCGCGCCAGCAGCCCGGCAATGACCACGCTGGCGATGCCGAGCAGGATGCCGGACAGGCGCAGGAAGAAGGTGCTGCCGTTGTGTTCGAACATGACCAGGCTGGCGATGGTGATGGCGGCGAGCGGGAAGGAATACGCCCACCAGGACAGGAAGAATTTCAGGCTGGTGAACTGGCGCAGTTGCGAGAACAGCAGCAGCGTGAAGAACAGCGCCGAGTGGTAAAGCACCTGGGCGAAGGCATCGACTTCGCCGGTGAGCCTGACGTAGGAAAGAAAGCCGACGGCCGGCGGCGCGATCAGGATGAACAACGTCGGCATCAGGCGTTCCGGCAGGCTGGCGTGGAAGATCACGCGGTACAGGATGATGGTCAGCAATACCGGCCAGAACACGATGCCGATGCTGAAGAAGAACCAGGACACTTCCAGCGGTGCATGTTCGACGCCGGCGATGGGAATCAGGATGTTGCCGACCACCGGGATGAACCAGGCCGGGTTGAGATGCACGATCTCGAACTTGCTTTGGTGCATCCATTGGGTGATGACATACAGGGTCAGGGCCAGGTGCAAGGCCACGCCGGCGATCCACAGTAATTTGGAATAGGGCGCGCTGACCGGCAGCCAGGCGATGGAGAGCAGGATCAGCGAAATGCTGACGGCGGGCACGAAATGCATCTTGATCGGGTGCGCCCATTCCTTGTTGGCCGCCGCACGGTATTTGATGACCTTGGCGGCATACAGCGCCGCCAGCAACGCGAACAGGCCGGTGGCGAGCAACAGCAGCCAGGGACTCGGGGCGAAGTTCAGATTCAGGATGCCTTCCGCTTTGTGCCAGGCCAGAGACAGGCCGGTGAGGCCCATGATCATGGCGAACCAGGCGACGGGGAAGTTTTGCAGGCGGGCGTGTTGCAGGTGTGCGGCGGGGGCTTCGGTCATGGGGCGGGAATCAGGTCAGTGGTTTTGTGGGAGCGGCCGGCAGACCGCTCCCACAGGGGTGGTTTTACAGCGCTTTCTTGATCGAGAGCACGCCGCGAATCATGCCGGGGGTGTAGCCGGTGGCCTTGTCGTCGGGGTACTCGGCGGCGAGTTTGGCTTTCACCTCGGGCGAGAGGCTTTCTGCCGCGCCATGGCAGTTGACGCACACGGGTTGCATGACCAGCGCCTTGGCATAGCGGAACACCTTGCCGTCCGGCGTGTTCACCACGCTGTGGGTGTCCAGCGTTTCCGGCTTCTCGCCGGCGGCCAGGCGTTTCTCCAGGCCGGCCAGCGCTTCGATCTCCCAGGCATCGGGCACGCCCTTCGGGTTGCGGTTCTTCAAGCTGACGCGCTTGATCTGCATGCCGGTGCGGGCAGCGGCTTCGGCGGCGATCTTGGGCGCTCTTTCCTTGCAGACGCCGATGGCTTGCGCCGGGCCGCCGGCGGTCATCGCCGCCTTCAGTTCGCCGCCG
The DNA here is from genome assembly GCA_030691265.1 of Pseudomonadota bacterium. Lineage (GTDB taxonomy): Bacteria > Pseudomonadota > Gammaproteobacteria > Burkholderiales > Thiobacillaceae > PFJX01. The sequence goes on along the minus strand of JAUYET010000105.1, from coordinate 11,891 downwards.
AGCGTCTGGATCAGACCGCCGGCGGTTTTGCGCGCTTCGTCGGTCAGTGCGGTGGTGTCCGGGGTGCTGGCGCAGCCGGCCAGCAGGATCAGGGGCAGGGCGGCTAAAGTGAATTTGCTGTGCTTCATGGTGTCTCCTCGTGTGGTGGGTCTTACTTGGTGAAATGAACTTTGTCCTTGTCCAGCTTGTAGCTCCACGGTAAACCGATGTTCTTCCAGCCGTTCACCGTGCGTTTGCCCTTGTTCGGGCCGTCCTTGGCGGTGTCGCCTTCGAAGCCGTCGACCACCGACCAGACGTTGGTATAGCCGTGCCGCGCCAGGAAGTCGGCGCCCAGCGCGCTGCGGTCGCCGGAGCGGCAGATGAACAAGATCGGGCTGGATTTTTCGCTGCCCTTGTCCATCGCGCGCAGTTCGAACTGCGACAGGAAATCGGGGTTCGGATTGCGCACGTAGGTGCTCTTTTTCTCGTCCCACTTGTCGTAATGCATGATGCCGAACGGCACCGAGCCGTCGATGCCGTCGGGCACGCCGACGAACAGCAGTTCTTCCGGCGTGCGCAGGTCGAGGAACAGCACCTTGTTCTTGCCGTGTTTTTCCAGGAAGGCCGGGATGTCCTTGGCTTCGATGTAGAGGCCGAGCTTGGAGATTTTTTCCTTCGACAGCGTGGCCGGGTCCACCGCGTGGACGTTGAAAGAAAACAGGGCGAGGGCGAGCAGGAATAGGCGCATGTCGGGCTCCTTATGGATGAAATCAGGCTTTCAGCGCCGCGAGAACCGCGGCCAGATGGCCTTGCGCGATGGTCATCGTGGCGGTGATGGAAGCATTGTCGGCCAACCGGGCGATGGCGGCCGGGTCTTGCAGCGCGATGCGGGTGTTGCCCGGCGAAGTTTCGTAAACGCAGCAACCGCACGGCAGCAGCGCGCCGGCGTCGCGATCGGCTTCGAGCACGGCCTTCGCAATTCCCGGCGCGCAGATGCCGAGCAGGCGGTAGGGCGGAATTTCATGGTCGATCTTGGCCTTCATGATGGCTTGCACATCGACTTCGGAGACGACGCCCATCTTGGCTTCGGTCAGCGCGGCTTTGAGTTTCTCGATGGCCTGGTCGATGGGCAGGGCGAGTTCGACGATGTGTGCGTACATGGTGAGTCCTTTAAAAAAGTTAATTTGCGAGCAGCTTCTGAACCAGACGCACCCAGTAGCTGGAGCCCAGCGGCAGGATGGCGTCGTTGAAATCGTAGTGCGGGTTATGCAGCATGCAACCGCCTTCGGCCAGCCCGTTGCCGATCCAGACATAGCAGCCGGGTTTCTCGCGCAGCATGTAGGAAAAGTCTTCCGCGCCCATCGAGGGCGCGGCGTCGGTGAGCACATTCGGCGCGCCGACCAGATCGCTCAGCACGTCCTGGCACAACGCCGCTTCGGCCTGGCTGTTTACCGTCGGCGGGTAGCCGCGCCGGTAATCCAGCGTCGCCTGCACGCCGTGCGCGGCGGCAACGCCGGCGCAGATATGTTCCATCGCGGCTTCGATGGCGTCTTCGACTTCCGGTTTGAAGGTGCGCACGGTGCCGCCGATGCGGGCTTCGGCCGGGATGATGTTGTAGGCCTCGCCGCCGGCGAAGAACTGGGTGATCGATAGCACTGCCGAATCGAGCGGATCGAGCCGGCGACTGACCACGCTTTGTAGCGCTTGCACCAGCGCGGCGCCGGCCAGCAGCGGGTCGCGGCCTTGATGCGGCATCGCGGCGTGGGCGCCGTGGCCGCGCAGCAGGATGTCGAACTGGTCGGCGCAGGCCATCACCGGGCCGCTGTGCACGGCGAATTGCCCGGCCGGCAGCCCCGGCCAGTTGTGCATGCCGAACACCGCATCGACCGGATAGAGCTGGAACAAGCCTTGCTCGATCATCACGCGGGCGCCGCCGTCGCTTTCTTCGGCGGGCTGGAAGATGAATACGACGGTGCCGTCGAAATCCGGATGTGCAGCGAGGTACTGCGCCGCGCCGAGCAACATGGCGGTGTGGCCGTCGTGGCCGCAGGCATGCATGCGGCCATCGTGTTTCGAGCGATGCGGAAACAGGTTCTGCTCGCGCACCGGCAGTGCGTCCATGTCGGCGCGCAGGCCGATGGCGCGCGGGCTGTCGCCGCACTTGAGGACGCCGACCACGCCAGTGCCGGCCAGGCCGCGATGCACGGCGATGCCTTGCGCTGCGAGAAACGCCGCCACCCGGTCGCTGGTGCGTTGTTCCTGAAACGCCAGTTCCGGGTGCGCGTGCAGGTCGTGGCGCAAAGCCACCAATTCATCGCGCTTGGTAAAAATTTCAGGCAGGACGTTCATAGGTAAAACTTCCTCAAACAACGCCGGGAATGACTTGTTTGGTGATCGCCACCGCCGCGATGTAGCCGAACACGCCGAGCGCGGCGATCAGCGCGGCGATGCGGATGGCTTTGGTCTTGCCGTGTTTCAGGGCCAGCGTGCCGAGTCCGATGTAAGTCAGCAGGCCGACGATCTTGGCCAGCAACCAGGGCTGATCGAGCGGATTCAGGCTGGCGACCACCAGCATGGCGATGGCGGCGGACAGCAACAGGGTGTCGTTGATGTGCGGCACGATGCGCAGCCAGCGCGCGTTCAGACGCGGCGATTCGGCCAGCATCCAGAAGCCGCGCAGTAAAAAAAGAACCAGCGTCAGGCTGACGGTGGCGGCATGCAGGCTGCGAAGCAAGGGGTATTCCATGTGTGTGCCGTGAGGATTTGTACAGGGATAAATTTTAACCCGGGCGCCGGGGCCATTTTGCGAGCAGGGATTAAGTATCTGCCGGTGGGTTAGCTCGATTAGCGCACCAAGTTAATGTGAATTCACCGAAGCAGGAGCGAACTAGATGCTCTGTAAGCAGGTTTTAGGGTTGTCCACGGAAGCTGTGGATAACTGTGTGGAAAACCTGTCATCAAACTGCAAAAAAGCCTTATGGAACGCTAGGTTAAGCTTTGGGCTTAAAAAATGGGCAGATAATTATTATTTATAATTCAATGACTTGCGTAACACGTGTTGAGGTCTCGTCGCTAACTGCCTGGAGTGCTGGTGTCAAGCGTAAAGATGTGCATAAGTATTTGCTAAATTGGTTGAATTCAGGGTTGCCGGTAGTCGCGCACTAGCCAGACCTGGTATTCCGGTGTGTAGCCTGGGTAGAGGTCGAGGCGGATCGGGGCTTGCGGCGTGACCTGGGCGAACAGGACGGCGAGTTGCCCGGCATCGGCGTGCTTGCTGATCAGCAGGAATTCGCCCTGCGGGTTGTCGCGCAAGTCGGCGCTCAGCGCGTAATGGTTGTCACGCACATTCCGCGGGTTCAGATAACGCATGCCTTCGCTCCCGGGCCGCGCGTAATAACGCAGCAGAGCGTGCAGTTTGCGGTTGTCGCTGAGCAGGCGCGCGCCGGGGTGGGCTTGCAGGCGCTGGGCGACTTCCCGGCCGAGTTCGCGAAAGCCGGTGACGCGGCCGTAGGGGTCGGTCTTGCGGGTGAGCTGGATATCGAGGGCGCGGGTGATGTCGTGCAGGTGGTACATGCCGACGGCGATAGCGAGGTTCAGCAGCAGTGCGGCGATCAGCCAGCGGCGGCGGGCCTGGCTCACCCACACGGCCGCGATTAGGGCGCTGGCGCCCACATAGGAAAACGCGGCCCAGTTGGCGAAGGCGCGTGACAACAGGCTCAAGCCGATGAACGCGGCCAGCGGCGCCAGGGTGAAGGCGGCGAGCAGACGCAGACGCTCGTCGCCCAGCCAGGTGCGCGGGCGTGCGACCAGGAGCAGCAGGCCGGCGAAGAGGAGGGGGCCGAACACCAGGAACTGGCCGAGCATGAATTCCAGCATGGCGTCGGGATGGAACAGGCCGCGATCGAGTTGCGTGATTTCGGCGGTGTGCTGCACGCTGACGAAGTGGTGCTGGGCGTTCCACAGCAGGTTGGGCGCCAGCAGCAACAGGGCGACCGCCGCCGCCGCCCAGGGGCGCGGGTCGCGCAGCAGCGCGCGGCGCGCCGGTACGAGGATGAGATAGAAGAGGAAACCGAGGCCGTAGAACACCATGCTGTACTTGGACAACAGCCCCAGGCCGAGCGCGCCGCCCAACAGCAGCCAGTCGCGCCAACGCCCGGTTTCCAGGGCGGCGACGGTGAAATAGAGCGCCAGGCACCAGAACAGCAGCAGCACGGCATCGGTGGTGATCAGCCAGGAACCGAGCGAAACCAGCGGTAACACGGCGAAGGTGAGGGCGCTCCAGAACGCCATGTCTTCGCGTTCCGGGTGCGTCTTGAACAAACGACGCACGAGCAGAAACAGCACCCAGGTCGTCATCGGGTAGAGCAGGGCGGAGATCGCGCGCACGCCCATTTCCGAGTCGCCGAACAGCGCGCGGCTCAGCCAGATGGCCCAGGCCACCATGGGCGGCTTCGAGAAATAGCCCCAATCCGGCTCCAATGCCCAGGTCCAGTATTGCGCCTCGTCGGCATACAACTCGACATTGCCGTGCCAGGCCGCCAGCACGCGCCAGACGATCAGCAGGCCGAGGCAGACGAGCAGCAGCGGTGCGCGGGAATCCGTTTTCATTTCAGCCGCGCCAGTACATAGCTGCGTTCGCGAAATACCACTTCGTTGGCGGGTAGTTCGGCCAGGTGACTTTCCCGGGTCAGCACCAGATCGCCTGTGCGCGGTTGTCGTTTTCCCACGCGGCGGCCGGCGTAGGTCTGGAAGCTGGGCGTGTTGATGGCGTGGAGCAGCAGGGGGCCGGGCAGGGTTCGGGCGAGCAGGCCGGCTTTCTTCACCGGTTCCTGTTGCACCTGACCGACGATGGGCAACAGGAAAAACGCCAGTGCGATAGCGGCTATCAGGCCGTTGCCGTAGAGGGCGAAGCGCGTGGTCAGGGCGCGCAGCAGCAGCGGCAACAGGCTGATGATCAGGGCCGCGCCGCACCACAGCCAGTAACCGGAGCCGAAATGGCTGCCAAGGTCTTGCGCCAGCAGGAGGTCGTCCGGACTCAGCTTGGGCAAGGCTTGCTCAAGCAGGCTGGGCAGCGCCAGCAGCAGCCCGAAGGTGAGTGCGCCGGTGATCGCCAGCAGCCAGCGCGTGGCCTGGTGTTCGATCTGGCTGACCAGAATCAGCACCAGGCCGCCGTAGCCGTAATAAACGTAGTGCGGCAGTTTGGTGCCGGAGAAGGAAAACACCACGAAGGCGAGCAGAAACCAGAGCAGGCCGAAGCGCAGCAGCTCATCGCGCCAGACGGCTTTCAGCCGGGTCAGCGCAACCAGCAACAATGCCGTGTGCGGCAGCAGTGAGAGCAGCACCACCGGTACATAGTAGAAAGGTTGGCCGCCATGCCCTTCCATCGGCGTATCGAAGCGCGACAGGTTGTGTTTGAGGAAGAAGCCGGTGAGAAAGCCGGAGCCTTCGTGCCAGGTCTGGATGGCAAACCACGGCACAGCCACCGCCAGAAACAGCAGGATCGGGCCGGGCGCCAGCGCCCAGGAGAAGAAAGCACGCCACCTGCCACGGGTAGCGCACCAGAGCAACAGCGCGCCGCCCGGTATCACCAGCGCGATCGGTCCCTTGGTCAGAAAGCCGAGCGCCATCGCCAGCCAGGCGAGGTAGAGCCAGCGGCGTTCGCCCTCGCGCAGCCACAGCCAGGTGGCATACCCCGCGCAGGCCAGCCAGAGATTGAGCAGCGCATCGGCGGTGGCCGCGCGGGTGATGATGGTCAGGCCTGCCGCGGTGGCGATGATCAGGGCGGCGGCCAGGCCGGCTTGCCGCTCGCGCACCCGGCTGACGAAGCCGTAGGTGGCGAGTATCCAGAGGCTGGATGCCAGCGCGGAAGGCAGTCGCCAGGTGAATTCGCTGCTGCCCAGGAGGCTGACCGAGGCGGCTTGCAGCCAGTAGATCAGGATGGGTTTGTCGTGGCGCGGTTCGCCCAGCAGGTAGCTGGAGAGGAAATCGCCGCGCAGGAACATCTCCGTCGTGGAGGCGGTGAATGCGCCTTCATCCAGGTCGAACAGCGGCGGCGTTCCCAGCGCCAGAAACGGGAACAGCACCAGGACCGCGAGCAGCAGGCGTTCGCCCGTTCTCTCCGGCCAGAAGGCAGTCCCGAGGCTCATTCGCTGGGCGGCTCGCGCAGCAGGTATTGCGCCTTGCCACCGGGTTCGTGCCAGATGCGGGTGAGCATTTCGCCAAGGATGCCCATGCCGATGAAGTTCGCGCCCATCAGGGTCAGCATCATGCCCATTTGCAGCAGCGGGCGGCCGCCGATGTCGGCGCCGGAGAACAGTTTGTGGCCGGCCAGGTAGAACAGAATCAGCAGGCCGGGGAAGAACATGGCCGCGCCGATGCCGCCGAAAGCGTGCATCGGACGGTGCAGGAAACGCAGCAGGAACTTGACCCACATGAGGTCGAGCAAGACGCGGATGGTGCGGTCGATGCCGTATTTGGAAACGCCCTTGGTGCGCGGGAAGTGGTTGACCTCGGCTTCCATCACCTTGGCGCCGTATTCATGCGCCAGCGCCGGGATGAAGCGATGCAGTTCGCCGTAAATCTTCACGTAGCGCACCGCCTCGCGCCGGTACAGCTTGAGGGAGCAGCCATAGTCGTGCAGACGCACGCTGGTGACCTTGGAAATCAGCCGGTTGGCGATCATCGAGGGCAGCTTGCGCGACATCGTCTTGTCCTTGCGGTGCCGACGCCAGCCGGAAATGATGTCGATCTCCGGCTTGCTGTCGAGCAGGTCGAGCAGACGCGGAATGTCGGCCGGATCGTTCTGCATGTCGCCGTCGATGGTCACCAGCACTTCGCCCTGAGCGGCGTCGAAGCCGGCCTGCATGGCGGTGGACTGGCCGTAGTTGCGGCGCAGAAAGCGCGCTTGTAGCCAGGGCCGGGTCGCGGCCAGTTCCCTCAGCAGTTTGTCCGAGCCATCGCGCGAACCGTCATCCACACAGACGAACTCCCATGTGCGCGCTTGCGCCGACATCACCGACTCGACCCGGGCGACCAGATCGGGCAGGTTTTCGTATTCGTTGTAGATGGGGGCGATCAGCGAAACTTGAATGCTTGCGGAATCCGTCATGGCGGTGTCTGGGCGATGGAGTCGAGGCGCGGGAGTCTACTGGTTACGCCGGGCCAGGTGAATCGAATGGCGGCTAGCAGCCTGTCGGGCTTTGGTCGTCGATAGCGAGAAATGGCCCCAGCGAGGCCAGTTTTTGCCGGATTTGCCGCCGCATAGCCCGGCTATGGGGCAAAAAGCCGGTGAAAAATGGACCGCTGCGGCCGTTTCGCAGCCGACGATTCCAAAGTCTGACAGGCTGCTAGCGCTCGCGCGGCTGTCCATTTTCATCCTCGACCCCGGCCAGTTCCTGGCGATGCCGTCGGTATAGCCAGATGCCCAGCAGGCTGGAGATGACGAACAACACCACCGCCAGGCTCAGGCGCAATTCCGGATCGAGATTGACGCCGCTGCCGGCCAGCGCGAACACCATGTTCTGCGGCAGATAACCCAGCGCGGTGCCCATGAAGAACGGCGCCGCGCGCACGCAGGAAACCCCGGCCAGCAGATTGGTGCTGGCGTTATGGCCGACCGGCAGGAGGCGGAGCACCAGCGCCATGCTGAATGGATGCTGGTGCAGGAATGCATCCAGCTTGCGGATGCGGTCGGGAAAGCGCTTTTGCACGAAGCCGCGTCCCAGCCAGCGGGCGTAGAAAAACCCCAGGATGCAGCCCAGCAGCGTCGCCAGGGTCGCCAGCGCGGCGCCGCTGACGAAGCCGTAGGCATAGCCGCCAAGAAACGCCACCGCCTGGCGCGGGAAACTCAGCGCCGTGGCCAGCGCGCCCACCGCCAGAAACAACAGATCGCCCAGCCAGCCTTTGCCGCGCACCTCGTTGTCGATCCAGTGCCGCGAAAGCAGTTCATCGAACTGGAAATGGCTGGCGAGGAAACCCAGCATCGCCAGCGAAGCGAGCATCGCCAGCCCCTTGAAAAGCACGCGCCAGGTCATGCTTCGCGCCTTCGGATGGGCAAACAGGGGAGGGCAATGGTCATGGTGCGAAAGCGAAAGAAGAAAGCGGGCGGATTTTAGCAGCGGCCGGCGCGGCCTCTTTGTTTGTCCCTCGCCTTGCTTCGCCCCCCTCCCTGCGTGTATTCTGCCGGGCCTTCCGGAGGGGTGGATGAGCGGTTTAAGTCGCACGCCTGGAAAGCGTGTGTAGGTTAATAGCCTACCGCGGGTTCGAATCCCGCCCCCTCCGCCAAGACGCCAGCATCTATGCGGGTTACGCCTGCAAAAAATTACTACCCATCAAATCACCCAACACACGGACAGACTGAAGCTTGAAAGTTTCGGTCGATGTATCCGCCATGCGCTTTCTGCGTTCCGTTCGGGTTGCCGAGTCCAATCGCCATCCCTTTCTGTAAATAGCATCCGTGCTATATTCTTGCCATGAGCTACACCGTTGAGTTCTTCAATGCGTCCGTGCAGGCCGAGGTTGATGAATGGCCGCCTGGCATTAATGCCAGTTTCACGCGGATTGCGGAAATGATGGTGGAGCATGGGCCGAATCTCGGGATGCCCTACACAAAGCCGTTTGGCGATGGCCTGTTCGAGATTCGGGCGAAAGGTGCTGAGGGAATCGGGCGGGCGTTCTTCTGCGCCATGGTAGGCCGGCGCATCGTCATCCTGCATGGCTTCATCAAGAAATCGCAGGACACCCCCGCCCATGAACTGAAAACGGCACGCAGACGGTTGAAGGAGTTGCAACGTGGACAATGACCAATTCAAACCGGTGGCATTCGACCCCAAGGCCCATGCCGCCACGAAGCGCGAGACAGACCCCGCTTTCCGAGCGGCCTATGACGCGCTGGACGATGAGTTCGCGGCCCTGGGCGCGCTGCTTCTGGCGCGCAAGGAGGCGGGGCTTACTCAAGCGGATGTCGCTGCCAGGATGGGGGTTTCACAGCCCGTGCTGGCCCGCATCGAATCCAGCCTGGGCAGCCGCAAACATTCGCCGTCCCTTGCCACACTGCGCCGCTATGCCGACGCCTGTGGCAAGAAGCTGGTTATTCAGATGGTGGACAGCGGAAACCATCCGGGAATCGGCTGACAGGTAACAGAGTTCGCCGCGCCTAGCTCGAGGCTGATCCCCGAGGGCGAACACCGGCTGTCGGCGTCGACTGCGAGCGCTGCTGCGCAAACGGGAAAAGCGGCCTGGATTTGGGCGCTGCCATGCTGATCATGTTCGATGGCCAAATGCTTTCTTCGCTGAGCAGGGGCGCTTCACCTTATCCGGAGCCCATGCCGCAGCGAGCCAATCACGATGTTGAAACCACTGACTGGAGAGCCGTGTGCGGGAGAACCGCACGCACGGTTCGGAGGGGCGGGCGAGCGTCCTTCTCTACCCCTATCCAGGCAAATGGACTCACTACCCGATTGAAGTTTTTTGGAGCGATGAAGACGCCGGCTATATCGCCCTCGTCCTGGACCTGCCCGGCTGTTCCGCCTGGGGCGAGAGCGAAGCCGACGCCATCCGGGAAGCGCATGACGCGATCGCCGCATGGCTTGAGGCCGCCAAAGCCGCCGGCCGGGTTATTCCTGAGCCCATGCCGCCCCAAGACGATGCAGGCTATAGCGGCCGTTTCCTGGTTCGCCTGCCGCGCCGGCTGCATGCTGACCTGGCCCGCAACGCCAAGCGGGAAGGCGTCAGCCTGAATCAATACCTGTTGTTCCTGCTGGCGGATCGCCAGGCGACCCGCCGGGCTGAGGCGTGACATGGGTCGCATGCACAACCCGCCCCGCTCTCACGGCGGACATGGCCCCGCGCCTGGTGGAACGGCTGGCGGCTTGACAGGTTAGCGAAGTAATCGGCCCGTCGCCGCAAATCGCGCCGAAGAAACACAGGGTGGATAAGCGCTAGTGTAGTGCTGCATTCTGTTTGGAACTTAAGCGGCTGTTGGCGCGAATGACCTTTTGCAGGATATCGCGGGCGCTCTTGGTCCAGATGAACGGCTTGGGTTTGGTGTTGTGGTGAGCGATGTATTCATCGATGGCGGTAATCAGCTCGGGCACACTGGTGAACACGCCGCGCCGCAACCGTTCGGTGGTGATGTCGCGGAAGAAGCGCTCGACCATGTTCAACCAAGAGGCCGAGGTGGGCGTGAAGTGCATGACAAAGCGTGGATGCTTATCCAGCCACGCCTGCACCGACGGGTGCTTGTGCGTGGCGTAGTTGTCAGCGATCAGGTGCAGCATCTTCTCCTTGGGCGTCTCACGATCGATCTTCTTCAGGAACTTCAGCCACTCCGCGTGGGTGTGCCGCTGTTGGCATTGGCCGATGACCTGGCCATCCAATACGTTGAGCGCAGCGAACAGCGTGGTGGTGCCGTTGCGCTTGTAGTCGTGTGTCATGGTGGCCGCGCGCCCCTTCTTGATCGGCAGTCCGGGCTGAGTACGGTCAAGCGCCTGTACTTGGCTCTTCTCGTCGCAGCACAACACCAGGGCGTGCTCGGGCGGCGACATATACAGCCCCACGATGTCTTCCAATTTCTCGACGAAGTTCGGGTCACGCGAGACCTTGAAGCCGCGCACGATATGGGGCTTCAGGCCGTTGGCCCGCCAATGCCGCGAGACGCTGGCGGAACTCACCCCCAACTCGGCGGCCATCGTGCGTGTACTCCAGTGCGTGGCCACTTTGGGCTTGCTCTGCGTGGTCAACTCCACCAGTCGTGCAACGTCCACTTTCACCGGTGGCGCTCCACGCGGCAGGTCGCGCTCGATACCCGCCAGACGCGATTGCTCATAACGTTCGCGCCAACGCGCCACTTGCACCCGGCCAACGCCCAGCTTCATGGCGATGTCCTTGTTCTTCATCCCGTCTGCAGCCAGCAGCACGATGCGGGCGCGCTGCGACAGCCGGACACTGGTGAGCCTGGAACGAACCAGCTGGCTCAGCTCGGCTTGCTCTTCGTCGGTCAACGTAATCTTGGGGGCTACTCGCACTTGCGCTTTCCTCGCTGCTTCGTCGAGATACATTCGACCAGAAAAGACAACTTAAGTCCAGTCAAGTATGCAGCACTACACTAGCGCATCCACCCAACCCCCGCGATGTGGTGGATGCGCTACGCTTATCCACCCTACCTGGCTGGCAACCACCCCACCCGCAATCCCATGAGCAACTACCGTCGCGTTCGCCTCCATGGCGGCACCTATTTCTTCACCGTCGTCACACACGACCGCATTCCCTATTTCGCCAACGCGGAGCACGTCGGCCACCTGCGCGCCGCGTTCCGCCAGGTGATGGCGACACGGCCGTTTCGGATCGAAGCGGTAGTCATCCTCCCCGATCATTTGCATTGCCTCTGGCGCCTGCCCGATGGGGACGACGATTTTTCCGGGCGCTGGCGAGAAATCAAGAAGGCCGTTTCCCGGCGGATTGACTGCAATATCAACGCGCGTGGCGAACGTCCGGTGTGGCAACGCCGCTTCTGGGAACATGCCATCCGCGACGAGGCAGATTGGCGCGGGCATGTAGATTACATCCACTACAACCCGGTCAAGCATGGCCTGGTGGCGCGGCCAGCAGATTGGCCCTGGTCCTCGTTCGCACGCGCAGTGGAGCAGGGGTGGTACGTGCCATCATGGGGCGAGCGGGAGCCTGACAGCATTGCCGGGATTGATAGGGAGTGAGGGGCTGGAGGGTGGATGCGCTGCGCTTATCCACCCTACGCCTGCTTCACGCTCACCCACGCGCGCAAGTGGACGTTACCGTGAAACAGTTTTGTGGCGATCAGCCAACAAAAAACCATCGCAGCCTAATTGAGCCAGCGACGGACGAACGAAAGAGCGAAGCAGTGAGCACTGAACCTCGGCCAAGCGCCGCCCAAAGCG
>JAUYET010000099.1 GCA_030691265.1 Pseudomonadota bacterium | reverse complement strand
CTTCAGCAGCAAGGACGGATCGGGGAAGGGGGCGCTCGCCATCCCCTTCTTATACCGTTCAGCATGGCGCTTGTCCAGCAACCTCGCTTAACCCGTTGTGTCACTTATGGATTTGGGATGGGGCAAATTAGCCCTGCACCCCACGCCGCCTCACTCCCCCACAGCACAAAAAAGGTATAAACGCGCTCACATACAGCGACCGGAGAGCCCCACGTGATTGAACAACCCCTCACTTTTCTCGATGGACGCATCACCATCGACCCCCAGGTGTGCAACGGGAAACCCACACTGCGCGGCAAGCGCATTGCCGTACAGACCATTCTGGAATTCCTCAGCGTAGGCGATAGCGCCGAAGAAATCCTGGCGCAGTACCCCAGCCTGGAAGCGGAAGACATTCGAGCCTGCCTGCGCTTTGCCACGCAACTGATGTCAGGGCACTACGAACTGAAAAAAGTGGCATGAAGTGCCTCGATTCCTGATAGACGCGAACCTGCCCTATCGCTTCAGCCTCTGGCATGGGCCGGATTACGTGCATGTCTACGACCTGGGCGATGACTGGACTGACAGCGAAATCTGGCGCTATGCGCGGGAACACCAATTGGCCATCGTCACCAAGGATGCCGATTTTTCCGATCGCGCATTGTTGAGCGAACCTCCGCCCCGAGTCGTACACCTCAGGATCGGCAACATGCGGCTGAAGACGTTGTTCGGGTTTCTGACCGGAGTCTGGCCTGAAGTGGAACAGATGCTGAGGGCGCACAAACTGGTGCTGGTTTACCCGAACCGGCTGGAAGGGCTGGGTTAAGCAGGCAGCTTCGGGTGGGGTGTTGGGCACTACGTCGCTGGCCGATGGGTGCGGGTTATGTTGGGCACGCTGCGCTTTGCCCAACCTACGGGTCCACCGTCGGGTCATCGTAGGTTGGGCAAAGCGCAGCGTGCCCAACATCCCAACCCAAGAAAACCCCGTGGCACCACCGCCGTAGGTTGGGCAAAGCGCAGCGTGCCCAACACCGCCAACGCAAAACATTCACTCCCCCGCCGCGCACCCGCTCAAATCCGGTTCGCTGGCGCCCCATCCTTCCGGATACCAACCGCGCGCGGCGCACTTACGCAACGAGCTATGCGGCCAGGCCCACGGGTCGTTGACATGGCCATGTTTGACCGGGTTGTAATGGATGTAATCCAGGTGCCGCCGCCAATCGGCTTCATCGCGGATGCGGTGTTCCCAGAATCGCCGCTGCCACACGGGCTTCTCGCGCTTGGCGAGTCGGGATGGATTGCCGGCCAGGGTGGCGCCGACACAGCCGATGCTGAAGTAGCGTTTGATGCGCGCCCAGCGCCCGGAAAAATCGGCGTCGCCTTCGGGCAATAGCCACAGGCAATGCAGATGCTCGGGCAGGATCACCACGGCTTCGATCTCGAACGGGTGTTTAGCCTTTTCGCGGCGGAACGCCTCGCGCAGGCGGTCGATGTTTTCCGGCAGGGTGAGTAGCGGTTGGCGTTGTTCGGTGACCAGGGTAAAGAAGTAGTGGTGGCCTTCCTTGTCCCGGCGGTAGTGCATGGGGAGCCCTCCTTGGTTGGTTGTGGGTGTTGGGCACGCTGCGCTTTGCCCAACCTACGAAATCTACTACGGTGGTCGCCTTTGGGTGCGGGGGGTGTTGGGCTACAACAACGTGGCGCCACGGGCGTAGGTTGGGCAAAGCGCAGCGTGCCCAACATCCCAACCCAAGAAAACCCCGTGGCGCCACGGACGTAGGTTGGGCAAAGCGCAGCGTGCCCAACATCCCA
>JAUYET010000096.1 GCA_030691265.1 Pseudomonadota bacterium | reverse complement strand
CTGTCCGAGGTTCAGTACCGTTTCAACCGCCGCTTCGATCTCAGCTCCATCCTCAAACGTCTTGTCCGCGCTGCAACCTCTACCACCCCATGGCCTGAATCAGATATCCGCGCGGCTGAGGCATGTAACTAATCAGGTATGCCTTTGATCCGCAGGGATCAACCTGCCAGCAGCAGTGGCGTAGGTTGGGCAAAGCGAAGCGTGCCCAACGAACCGACGCGCTGTTGGGCACGCTTCGCTTTGCCCAACCTACGGCGCCATGCCGCGAAATCACGCGCCACTACATCTAGCCCGGATATGCCTTTGATCCGCAGGGATCAACCCGCCAGCAGCAGGTAGATGAGCAACAGGTTGAAGACGATGGCGATCAGCGACACCGTTTGCCAGAAGCGCACCGGATCGCGCGCGGCCAGCGGCGTCGGGCGCGGGCGCGTGAGCCGGCTGGCCTCGCCGCGTTCCAGCGCGAAAAGGAATTCCTCGGCGGTTTCGAAGCGTTCTTCCGGCTGCCGCGCACAGGCTTTCAGCAGGGCGATTTCCAGCCAGCCTGGAATGTCCGGGCGATAGCGCGTGGGCGGTACGGGATCGCCGAAACGCGGATTCTGAAAGGCTTCGATTTCGCCGTAGGGATAGCGGCGCGTCAGCAGGTGGTAGAGCGTGACCCCGCTGGCATAGAGGTCGCCCCCGCACTCACCGCTTTTCTTCGCGCCCTCTGCGGAAAACAGTTCCGGCGCCAGGAAGCTGGGCGTGCCGGGGTTTTCCAGCGACGCGCCCTGGGGACAAGCCGGGCAGCGTGCCACGCCCAGGTCGAGGATGCGCAGCTTGCCGTCTTCGCCCAGATGCAGATTGGCCGGTTTGATATCGCGATGCACCACGTCCAGGCGATGCAGCGCGCCCAGACCCTTGAGCATGCGGATGCCGACGGACACGACTTCCTGGATGCCGAAGTGGCGGCCATGCTCGAGCATGGCCTGCAAGCTCTGCCCGGCGTGCCAGCTCATGGCGAAATAGAGGAAGTTGCGCGCCGGCGTGGGCAGGATTTGCGGGAAATAGTGTGATTGCACGCGCTTGCCCAGCCACTCTTCCATCAGCAGGCGGTCGGCCAGTTCGGCGTCGCCTTCCAGCCGGGGTTGCAGAGTCTTGAGCACGCAAGGCTGGCCGGATTCCGCCGCATGCGCCCGATACAACAGGGTTTCGCGCGAGTCGTGCAATACCTCGTCGATGATGAAATCGTCCAGCTTGGCGCCGGGCGTGAGCCGCTTCGGCAACGGCAGGCTGCGCCCCGAGATCAACTCGGTCTTTTCGTCTTCCGCCTCCGCCAGCGCCTGCACGCGCACCACCAGGGCGCTGGCGTTATCGGTTCCGTTCCGACGCAGCGCTTCGGCCACCAGCTTGCGGGCGCAGACCTCGGGATCGTCGTGCAGGCGCAGCAAACGATGCAGTTCGACCTGGCCGAGCGGCTGCCAGACGCCGTCGCAGACGATGAGAAAGACATCGCCCGCCGCCAGATCGCCCTCGGCGTAATCCACGCGCAAATGCGTATCGAGGCCGACGGCGCGCTTCAGCACATGCTCCATGCCCGGCTGATCCCAGGTGTGGTCCTGGGTGAGTTGTTCCAGATGCTCGCCGCGCAAACGGTAGATGCGGGTGTCGCCGACATGCGCCAGCGCCCAGCGGCGTCCGCGCAGCACCAGGGCGGACAGCGTGCAGGCCATGCCGCCCGGCTCGCGGCGCGAAGCCACCTGGCCGGAGATCCAGCGGTTCAGGCTCTGGATCACGGTATCCAGGGCGTGCGTCACCTCCCAGGTGTCCGGCGTGGCGTAGTAGTCGGCGAGCAGATTGCGCACCGTGCTTTCCGCCGCCTCGCGTCCGTGCGAACCGCCCGATACCCCATCCGCCAGCGCCGCGAGGTAACCCTTCACCGCCGCCGTCGCCGGTTCGGGCGTGACGAAGCCGCCGAAGTCTTCGTTGCGAGGACGCGGGCCGATTTCGGAGGTGTAGCCGAAGGCGAGATTCATGGGGGAGGGTTTCGTAGGGTGCGCCGTGCGCACCGATTCACGTCGAATGGTGCGCACGGCGCACCCTACGCCTATTTGCCAGTGCTCACACCCGCGCCAGCGTCGCCGCGCCCCAGGTGGTACGCCAGCGGTTTTTCACCGAAGACAGGCCGATCAGCGCGACCAGACAGAGGCCGACGAAGATCAACAGGCCGATCTGGTAACTGCCGGTGGCGCCCTTGATGTAGCCCAGGCTGGCGGCCAGGTAGAAGCCGCCGATGCCGCCGGCCATGCCGACGAAGCCGGTCATGACGCCGATTTCCTTGCGGAAGCGCTGCGGCACCAACTGGAACACCGCGCCGTTGCCCATGCCCAGACTGCCCATGCCGAGGATGAACCACAACAACGCGATATAGGGGTTGGGTGAACCGAAGCTGGCGATGGTGAGGAATACCGCTGCGGAAACGTACATGGCCAGCAGCGTGCGAATGCCGCCGATGCGATCCGACAGTGCGCCGCCGATCGGCCGCACCAGCGAGCCGGCGAATACGCAGGCGGCGGTGAAATAACCGGCTTCGACCGGCGGCATGCCGTACTGGTCGTTGAAGTAGATGGTCAGGCTGGAAGCCAGGCCGACGAAACCGCCGAAGGTGCAGAAGTAGAAGAACATGAACCACCAGGCGTCCTTGTCCTTCAACACGTTCAGATACTGGTGCAGCGACTTCGGCGGCGGGCAATCCGGTGCGTCCTTGGCGAACAGCAGATAGACCGCCAAGGCCAGCCCGAGCGGGATCAGCGCCAGGCCGAACACATTGCCCCAGCCGTAGGCCACCGCCAGGCCGGGCGCCAACAGCGCCGCCAGCACGGTGCCGGAATTACCGGCCCCGGCGATGCCCAAAGCGGTGCCCTGATGCTGCGGCGGATACCAGCGCGAAGCCAGCGGCAACGCCACCGCGAACGCCGCACCGGCGAAGCCCAGCGCCACGCCCAGCGCCAGCACCTCGCGGAAACTGTGGATGCCGCCCAGCCAGGCCCAGGTCAGCGCGCCGATGACGATGACCTGGCCGATGATGCCGGCCCTTTTCGGCTTCAGGTGATCGACCAGCACGCCCATGACTAGGCGCAACAGCGCGCCGGCCAGCACCGGCGTGGCCACCATCAGGCCCTTCTGCGCGGCGGTCAGTTCAAGGCTGGTGGCGATCTGCACCGCCAGCGGCCCCAGCATCACCCAGGTCATGAAGGCGATGTCGAAGTAGAGAAACGCGGATAACAGCGTCGGTGTGTGTCCGGATTTCCAGAAATCTTGGTTCATGAGTGCTTCCTTGCGGGGGTCGGTTGATTAAGGCTCGTTAATGTGTGGCCGGTGTCACGCCGAGTTGCGGCATATTGGCCAAGCCGGTTTCACGAGCATGCTCGACGAAACCCTTGTTACGCCAGAAGAAGGCGCCGGGCATGGTGGTGGGGATCACCAGTACGTAGAACAGGGCGCGGCCGAGGATGGCGGCGGCGAGCGCCATGACGGCGAGCACGCCGAAGGCCGCCGGGCTGGCCGCGCCGACGACGGCGATGTCCAGCGCCAGGATGAAACTCAGGCACAACAGGCCGTTGCGCAGCCGGTACGCGTAGCCGAAGCGGGTGGTCTGTTCATAGTGGGAGGCCGCGCCCTCGTCGCCGCGCGCCTTCAGGTCGCGGGCATGGGCCAGCAGGCCGACGCCTTCCAGGCCCAGGCCGAGGGCGATGAGGCCGCCCAGCAGGCTGCCGAGTCCCGGCGTGAGCGTGTCGAAGGTCAACGCGGCCAGCGCCAGCAACAAGCCGCCGAGCGCGAGGCCGGCGCCGGTGAAAGCTGCGTTGGTATGCCAGTGGTTCCAGAACGGGCGCGCCGGGATGCGGTAGAGCTTGATCATGTAGTAGCCGCCGAAGCTCAGGCCCAGCAAACCCGCGCCCGCACTAGCCAATTTCAGCAGGTCGGCAAACGGAAAGCCGGGGAAGAAATTGAACAAGCTGAATCCCGCCAGGCCGCCAAAAAACAGCGACACGCCGGCGATTTCACGACTGACGGGGGACAAACGCCAGTTGTTGAAACCGCGGTAGAAACGCATCGGTTTGCCCAGGTGCATGTTGAGCTTGAACAGGCCGACCCCCATCAGCGCCAGCATCACGCCCAGCGTCGGCAGCCAGGCGGCGCTGGCGGCGTACTCGACAACCGGCATCACCTGCAGCCAGCTACCCAATACCAACATGAAGAAGGCCCCCATCACGGCCTGCACGCTGAGGGTGAAGATGATGTGCGCGTTCTCGTGCGAGCCGAGCAGCTTGTTCAGATTCCACTGAAGCGCGAAGCCGTGTTTCGGGTCGAGTTCGGGCGCGAAACGGCCGGTGACGTCATCGCGGTGGTATTTCAGCGGCGTGCTGTCCACCCGCACCATGTCGCGCTGGGTGACGCGGGTCTGCTGAAAGCGGATGTTGGGATGGGTGATGTCGCTGCGCGGGAAGCCGGGGATTTCGACCTTGGCCTGGCTGCGCCCTTCCGGGATGTTCTCGATGACGCCGAAGTCCAGCGCCTTGCCGAGACAGGCCGACACGCAGGCCGGTTTCAAACCGACTTCGAGCCGGTCGACGCACATGTTGCATTTGGTCACCTGGCCCTTGACCGGGTCGAGTTGCGGCGCGTTGTAGGGGCAGACCCAGGTGCAATAGCCGCAGCCGAAGCAGATGTCCGGGTCTTGCAGCACCGCGCCGTATTCCGCGAACTTGGTGTAGGCGCGGGTCGGGCAACCCTTCAGGCAGACCGGATCGTCGCAGTGGTTGCA
>JAUYET010000084.1 GCA_030691265.1 Pseudomonadota bacterium | reverse complement strand
GGGCCGCCTCGGGCCGGCCATACCCATAGGCACCACAAGGCCCGCCGCACAGGTTTCGATAGGCGGCCGGCCGAGATTCCGCCTCGTGCGTTCCCATTACCCGGAAATTCACGATTTTGGCAATCAACCGGATAGGCAAGGTTTGACCCACCTGAATACTTGACCACAGGAGCCTGGCTCCGATTTTGATGAGAGGAAGTGAAATGATCAGTTTGACCAAAGAAGCCGCAGAACAGATTCGCACATCCGCAGCGCAGTCCGGCGCCGACAACCTGGGTTTGCGTATTGCCGCCCGCGTCAACGATGCCGGCATGCTGGAGTTCGGCATGGGTTTTGACGAAGAGCGCAGCAACGATGCAGCGGTGGATTCCTGGGGCGTGACCTTGTTGATCAACGCCCAGTCGAAACCCTACCTCGACGATGTGACCATCGACTTCGCCGAAGTAAATCCAGGTGAAAACCGTTTTATATTCACCAAAGCCAGTGACGTTGCCAGTGAGGCGGGCGGTTGCGGAACGGGTGGTAGCGGCGGCGGTGGCGGCTGCGGTAGTGGTGGTTGCGGCTCTGGCGGCGGCTGCGGCAGCGCCGGTTGATATTTCGAATCGTCATGCCGGGTTCGTCACCTCGGCATGACGGGTATCAAGACGGTTTATTGAAACCACGCGTGATTACTTACTGAGCACTATGGACTACTTACCGATTTTCATGGACCTGCGCGGTCGCAATGGTCTGGTTGTCGGCGGCGGCGATGCCGCTGCCCGCAAGGCCAGCCTGATGTTGAGCGCCGGCGCCTGGGTGACGGCGGTTTCGCCCGACGCATTGAGCGAGGCATTCAAGGAACTGGCGAAAACGGATCGTTTGATTCATCGCCAGGCGCAGTTCGTAGCCGAACATCTGGATGGCGTCGATGTGGTGTTTGCCGCCAGCGGGAATGAGCAGCTTGACCAGCAGGTTCATGACGCCGCGCGTGCGCGCCATCTCCCAGTCAATGTCGTCGACCGGCCCAAGCAGTGCGCCTTCATCATGCCCTCAATCATCGACCGTTCACCGGTGATGGTGGCGGTTTCCAGCGGCGGCGAAGCGCCGGTGCTGTCGCGTCTGCTGCGCGCCCGGCTGGAAACCTTGATCCCCGCCGCCTATGGCCGTCTCGCCGCCTTGGCCGGGCGTTTCAAGATGCGCGTGCGCGAGCAACTGCCCACCACAGAGGCGCGGCGCAAGTTCTGGGAAAAAGCCTTCCTGTCGCCGATTTCCGAAATGGTGTTTTCCGGGCGCGAGCAGGAAGCCGAAGCCAATCTTGCCGCCATGCTGGCCGATGGCGGCAAAACGCCGTCTACCGGCGAGGTGTATCTGGTCGGCGCCGGCCCGGGTAATCCCGATCTGCTGACATTCCGCGCGTTGCGTCTGATGCAGCAGGCCGATGTGGTGGTCTACGACCGCCTGGTTTCGCCGCCGATTCTCGATATGTGCCGGCGCGATGCCGACCGTCTCTACGTCGGCAAGGAGCGTGATAACCATGCCGTGCCGCAGGACGAAATCAACATGGTGCTGGTGCGTCTGGCGCAGGCAGGCAAGCGGGTGTTGCGGCTGAAAGGCGGCGATCCGTTCATCTTCGGGCGTGGTGGCGAAGAGATCGAAACCCTGCGCGAGCATGGCGTCCCGTTCCAGGTGGTGCCCGGAGTGACCGCCGCTGCCGGCGTCGCCGCTTACGCCGGGATTCCGTTGACGCACCGCGATCACGCCCAGTCGCTGATCCTGGTCACCGGCCACCTCAAGGACGGCAGCATGGACCTCGATTGGGACATGCTCTGCCGGCCTGCTCAAACCATCGTGATCTATATGGGCTTGAAGGGTCTGGTCACGTTATGCGACGAAATGAAGAAGCACGGCATGCCGGGCTCGACGCCGGCCGCCATCGTCCAGCAGGGCACCACGCTGAACCAGAAAGTGGTCACCGGCACGCTCGACACCTTGCCCGCACAAGCCGCGCAAGCGGAGTTGAAGCCGCCGACCCTGATCATCGTCGGCAGCGTGGTCAGCCTGCACGCCAAGCTGAACTGGTTCCATCCGGAACCCGCGGCGGACGATCATTGGCATACCCCGCTGGATAAACCCGCTAGCCTGGGGCAATAGAAAACTGACCCATGCGGCGGGGGGCTGATCAATATAGGTTCAACCCAGCGTATCCAGAAATCCCTGCAAGTCGGCCGGTAACGGCGCTTCGATCTTCAGTTCGGCGCCGGTCAGCGGGTGACGAATTTCCAGGCGGGCCGAATGCAGGAACATGCGTTTCAGACCCTGTCGTTTGAGCGTGCGGTTGAGTTCTGGATTGCCATATTTGGTGTCGCCGGCAATCGGGTGATGCACCGCAGCCAGATGCACCCGGATCTGGTGCGTGCGGCCGGTCTTCAGTTCCGCTTCCAGCAGGCTGTAGCCGCCAGCCACCTTGATACGCCGGAATAGGGTGTGGGCGCGCTGGCCGGTATCGTGGTTGACCTCGACCCGCCGTTCGCCATCCTCGGTCAGATATTTGTGTAGCGGTAGCTTGATGTGACGCACTGGATCGCGCCATTCACCTACCGCCAGCGCCAGGTAAGTCTTGCGCGGTTCGCCCTCGCGCAGCATGCGGTGCAATTCCACCAGCGCGGAACGCTTCAGTGCCAGCACCAGAATGCCGGAGGTTTCCTTGTCCAGGCGATGCGCCAGTTCGAGGAAACGGGCGTCGGGCAATTCCATGCGGAGTTGCTCGATGATGCCCAGGCTGACGCCGCTGCCACCATGTACAGCCTGGCCGGGCGGTTTATCGATGATCAGCAGGCTGTCGTCGCGGTAGATCACCCGCTCCAGCAGCGGATGTGTAATAGGGGACATTGGCGGCGTTTCCGCCTTTTCGGCGACGCGCACCGGCGGGATGCGCACTTCATCGCCTTCCACCAGTTTGTAGTCCGGCTTTGAACGGCGCCCGCTGACCCGCAACTCGCCTTCGCGCAACATGCGATAGATACGACTTTTGGGCACGCCCTTCAGCAGGCGGAACAGAAAGTTGTCCAGACGTTGTCCGGCCTGTTCCGATCCGATGCTGACTTTGCTGACTGCTGCTTTGCCTGTCGATTGCATTACTGTATATTCGCCCTGCTCAAAAAGCGTGCACATGGGGCGTTGAAGACCTTGCACCCGCAAGGAGTACGCCGAATTCGTAAGCCGCTGAAGCGGCAACGACTTCGCTGCCCGCGCACAGACTTTGGGCGCCGGTTGTCTCGCTCACCGGCTAAGGCCGCTAGCCTGATGTTTGTGTCGTCGCGCATGCGCAGACTGAACCGAACATCCGTAACCCCCAAGAGGATACGAAAAGGCGGCGCTCGAAAAAAGCAGCGATGGTAACGCAATTAATATGCGCGACCTGCACCCCGGATGATTCCCCGCCTGGTTCAGTGCTTGGTTTGGTGCTCAGTTTTGTGACCAACAACCTGAATCGACGGGAAAAACGATGAACCTCAACCATGCACCAGCCGCTCAGCGACACACATATCACGCCGTCTGATCCCCTGCCTCGCATCACCGTCGCGCCAAGCTCCTGATAACGGGGCTGTGCGGCGGGGTTTGTCCCCGGGGCGCGAGAGCGCTGGGGTAGAACATGAAACGTATGTTGTTCAACGCGACGCAAGCGGAGGAGCTCCGCGTCGCCATTGTCGAAGGCCAGAAACTGGTCGATCTCGACATTGAGTCCGCTAACAAAGAACAGCGCAAAGGCAATATTTACAAAGCCATCATCACGCGCGTCGAACCCTCTCTGGAAGCCTGTTTCGTCAATTACGGCACGGACCGCCATGGTTTTCTGCCGTTCAAGGAAATCTCCCGTTCCGCCATTCCGGGCGCCGAAAAAGGCGATTTCAGCCGCGGCCGCATGCAGGATATGCTCAAGGAAGGTCTGGAGCTGGTCGTCCAGGTCGAGAAAGACGAACGCGGCAACAAGGGCGCCGCACTGACCAACCAGGTCAGTCTGGCTGGCCGCTATCTTGTGTTGATGCCCAACAACCCGCGCGGCGGCGGCGTTTCGCGCCGTATCGAGGGCGAAGAGCGCAACGAATTGCGCGACGCGCTGGCGCAACTTGACGTGCCCGCCGGTATGAGCCTGATCGGTCGCACTGCCGGCATCGGTCGTGGCGTCGAAGAATTGCAGTGGGATTTGAACTACCTGCTGCAGTTGTGGACCGCCATCGACGGCGCCGCCAAGGGGCAGACCGGGGCGTTCCTGATCTACCAGGAATCCAGCCTGGTGATACGCGCCATCCGCGACTATTTCACCCCTGATGTCGGCGAATTGCTGATCGACGAACCGGCGATCTATGAGCAGGCTCGCCAGTTCATGGCGCATGTGATGCCGCCCAACGTCCACAAGGTCAAGCTGTATGCCGACCCGGTGCCGTTGTTCTCGCGTTTCCAGATCGAACACCAGATTGAAAGCGCTTTCTCGCGCACGGTTACGCTGCCCTCTGGCGGCGCCATCGTCATCGACCATACCGAAGCGCTGGTTGCAGTCGACGTCAACTCCGCGCAGGCCACCAAAGGCAGCGACATCGAGCAGACCGCGTTCAACACCAACCTGGAAGCGGCCGAAGAAGTCGCACGCCAGATGCGTCTGCGTGACCTGGGCGGCTTGATCGTGATCGACTTCATCGACATGGAAAACCAGAAGAATCAACGCGAGGTCGAAGACCGCCTGCGCGATTCGCTGCACCATGATCGCGCGCGGGTGCAGACCGGCAAGATTTCCCGCTTTGGTTTGCTGGAACTCTCCCGTCAGCGCCTGCAACCCAGCCTGGGCGAAACCAACTACATCACCTGCCCGCGTTGCGCCGGCACCGGCCACGTGCGCAGCACCGAATCCTTCGCCCTGCACCTGTTGCGCATGCTTCAGGAAGAGGCCATGAAGGACAACACCGGCGCCGTGCATCTGCAAATTCCGGTCGATGTCGCCACCTTCCTGCTCAACGAGAAACGTCACGACATCCTCTCCATCGAGGCCCGTCACCGCGTCGAAATCATGTTGATCCCGAACATGCACTTCGAAACGCCGCGCTACAACCTGGCGCGTTTCCGTCATGACCAACTCAACCAGTCCGAGCCTCTGGCGCCCAGCTACCGCATGGTAGAAAAACCGGTCGAAGTGGAAATGCAGCCGCGCAACGGTGGCGCTGACAAGCCCGATCGCCCGCAGCCGGTCGTGCAAGGCATCACGCCGTCCCAGCCCGCACCGGCTGCCATTGCTCCGGTCACAGTGCCAACCCAGGAGAGTGCCAAGCCAGGCCTGTTCGGCCGTCTCTTCGGCTGGTTGCGCGGCAGTAATGAGCCGGTTGAAGAAGCCAAACCAGCGGAAGTCAAAAAAGCCGAGCCTCGACGTGAGCGCGAACCGCGCCGTGGCCGCGATGGCCGTGGTGACCGAGAAAACCGTGAAGGCCGTGGCGAGCGCAAGCCACGCGGCGAGCGTCCGGAACGCGGCGAGCAAAGTGAGCGCCCTGCCCGTGGCGAACGCCAGGAAGCCAAGGGCGAGCGTCAGGAACCGCGCGACAACAAAGAGCCGCGTGGTGACCGTCCCGAGCGCCAGGAACGTCCGCGTCGTGAGCGTCAACCTGCTGCCGAAGCGCCGCGTGCAGTCGAGCCCAGCCCAGCCGCAAGCAATTCGCCTGTAAACAGCCAGATCGAAGCTGAAACGTCTGCCGAAAATGCAGGTGGGGAGCGTGATAGCCGCCGCCGCGGCCGTCGTGGCGGGCGTGGACGTAGCGGCGAAGGTCGTCCGGAATCCGCCGGTGCTGTTGCCGATCAGACGGTCAACGAGATTGTTGCTGATGCCGAAGGTCAACCGGCAAGGGAACCCGTCCCGGCCGCCGTTATCGACAACAGCGCAGTCCCGCTGATCATTCGGCTGGAAAGCGCGTCTGAGCCGGCTAAAGTGCAACCCCCGGCCGAAATCAAACCTGCTCCCGAGCTGGCCCCGGTTGAAGCCGTCAAGCATGAGTCCGTCTCGGCGCCCAGCCGGCAGCCGGCCGCAGATTTGGCCTCGGCTGGTTTGCAATTGGTGGAAACGGCTGCGCCGCTTGAAGCGGGTGTCGCCGATGTCGCTGAACAGGCAGCTTCCCCGCGTCGGAACCGTAACCGGGGTGGTCGTGGTAACCAGCAACCGAATGCGCAACCGAATGCGCAAGCGGCTGCCGATTCTCTGGTTATGGTTGAAACCCGGGAGAGTGCCGCTGCCAGCGAATCCGCCAGCGCTGCTCAGGCAAATGGCGAGTCACCGAGCGAGTGGGGACCGCCCTCCAATCCGCGTCGGCGTGCGCGTCCAAAGGCTGAGGACGTTGTTGCCGAACCCTTGGTCATGGTGGAAACCAGATCGGCTTCTGAGTAATACGCCTTGGTTTGACCGGGTCTGGCAGGCATGAAAAAGCCGGCGCATAACCTGCAAGGCGTTGAGCCGTCGTGTTGATGAATTAGCCTGAACTGGCTGTGATGCCCCTACTCCGTGAGAAGTAGGGGCATTTTTTATGTGCGCCCAGCATGGGCGCACGCTTGTGGGTGGAAGTCCCACCGTAAGTTGATCACAGCGAACGAAGTGAAGTGACCTTGCCAGCCGACCCGAAAATCGCACACTCGGGCGCGTTCAACTGAGGTTTCTAGGATCAACCTAGAGTCGCTTGCATCCTGTTAGCCACTAACAAGAATTACCCGGTTGGACTCGATGGCCGCGGCTATATGTTTGATAGTGGATTTCCGGATTTCCGCGCCGTCCGCCAAGCGCGTGAACGCGCCAGCCGACTCCAGCATGCGGTCTAGGGTTTCACTTGCCCATGCTGCCTCCAGCCCACCTTGATTTGCCAGGGTTAGCAAGCTCGCACGAGTAATGTCTTTGCCAAACCCGCATACGTCCATCTGGTGCTCACCGCCCGCTCCCTCGTTGAAGGTCAGGTCGTAGCATGGCGCCAGCCGCCAATGGCGGCTGGCCTCCAGTCTGAATGAGAAGTTTTTGCAATGGTCGTCTCGATTGTTGAACAGGACGTTGAATACTGCGCGCTCGTACGCTTTGCGCACTTCGCGTTCATCGCGGGTCAGCATGCGCGTGGCGCGCAGAAAGGTGGTGTAGTCTACTGAGGAGGGGATTCGGAAATTTGCATGCAGCACCCCAGCCAAGGTATGCACCGGGACCCGCATCCCGTTCTTCACATCAAACCGGGCGATGCCGAAGCCTGCCAGTTTTCGGTCCAAGTCAAAGTGCCGCGTGGCGGGAACCTCCATGCCACACTGTCGGGCAAGCTCAGCATATACCTGCTCTACGGCACAGACTTCCTTGTGCTCATCCTGGGCCTGGAACTTGACCAACCAGGGTTCCCCGCCCTCCAGCGGCCCCGTACTCACCAAGCCTGTGCGCGAGTTATAGTTGATCAGCACTTTCGGTCTGGCGCCATGCGGGGAGCCGCCTATTACGGCAAGCTCCCGCAGGGCTTCGCCGTCCTTGCCCGCGATGACAGTGCGCACCTCTTTGGCCAGTTCCAGCAGCGCCACATCTTCCCGCGGCAAAACCAGATGCTCGGCAGGCTCGAAACTCAATGCGCCCATCGCGCGACGGCCGATAAAAGCCAACCGGTCAAGCGGAGACACGCTGGCCACACTCCTGCCGTTTCTACGAAATAGCCGGTCCATCAGGAGTAGGCCCCAGCCGTCCGGCAGGCAGTCCGCAATCAGGCCTGGAAGACGGTGCATATGCGCGGGAAACCCGGCATAGGCCTCCCGTCTCAGTTTCAGGTGGCGCGGCGAGAGCTCAAGTCCGTTGGCCAGTGCCTCGGGTGCATATTCGAACAGGAGGTCCTGGCCATTGTCGGCCAGGGTGCCCAGCAACCAGCGTTCGCCCCAGCCTTCGTAGTAGACAAGAAGCTTTTTCACTTCTGTGACCTCCGGGGGGCCCGCATCCGCTGGGTTTGCTCCGCCTCCTCCATCTGGGCGATGGACTTCACTTGGTGGGTGAACAGAGGTTGCAGGTGGTCGGCCAAGCCTAACGCCACGATGACACGCACCGCAGAATCGAGGGAGGCTTGACCCTTGTTTTCAATGTTCTTGACAGTTTTCTCGGACACACCCGCACGTGCGGCAAGGTCAGCCTGTGTAGTGGACTGAGCAAGCCGCTGGGTTTTGAGCCGTGCGCCTATCTCCTTGCAGATTTCGTCATGTGTGGCAAAAGCAAAGTCCAGCATTGGTTAGTCAATTGAGATTTATATTAACGGGTAATATAGCGCACTTAACTGGCGAATAACGTGCATAACGGGAAATATAATATACCTTAATTGACCTGGCCGGCTCAAATGGCAAGCCGCTGTAGATGCAGCCAGCGGCAGAACTTCCTCTATGTTGGCTGAAACCGGCGGGTGAGCGCGACCAAGATATTCAGCAGAAAAATTCTGCCAAGCAAGCTGCATCCCCTTGTGAGGTGCCGCAAGTCAAACAAGCATCGACACGTTGGCTCAACGCCTTGCATAACCTGCGCCGGCTTATTCTTTATGGCGGACTTATTTTGCGTTTCGGTTGATCTCTTCGATCAACCCCGCCGCCGCGTCTTCCACCATATCCAGCACCCTGTCGAAGCCGGCTTGCCCGCCGTAGTAAGGATCGGGCACATCCAGATTGGGATAGCGTCGGCTGAACGAGAGCAGTCGGCGTACTTTATGTTGCAAATGCGCGGGGCAGCGTTCCAGCAATAACGCCAGGTTGTCCGTATCCATCGCCAGCACGTAATCGAATGTCTCGAAATCCTGCTCGCTGACTTGGCGTCCGCGTAAATCGGAAAGATCGTAGCCGCGTCCGCGCGCGGCTTCCTGGGCTCGGCGGTCGGGCGGTTTGCCGATGTGGTAATCGTGCGTGCCGGCGGAATCGATCTGGATATCTGCGCCCAAACCCGTTTTTTTGATCTTGTCGCGGAACACCCCTTCAGCGGTGGGCGAGCGGCAGATGTTGCCCATGCAGATGAAGAGAACAGAAACTTTGTTTTTTGAATACATGGAGTTACCTTAAAAATGCGAAGCAAAAAATACAATCGGTAATCGTGACTACTCAGGTAGTCGTAGCTGATCTGTTGATCAGCGGCGTAGGTTGGGCGCGCTGTTCTTCCGCGCTTCGCCCGATATTGCCCAACGCCTGTTGCATCATTCGGAGCGCCGATTCCACCCAGCCGAAGCCGATGCGCTCCTGTTCGAGGCGCAGATTCTTGCGTAAGCGGTTGTCGCGCAGATCGTCGTACAGCGCCCGTTCCTCCGATGTCAGTCGCGGCAAATCGCGCAGGGTCGGTTTGTCTTCCTCGCCCCATTGCGATTCGAATGCCAGCAGCGTCGCGCGGTCCATCAGGAATGACTCGACGTGAGCGACCTGGCTACGCAGTTGGTCAAGGATTGCGAAGCCGTGGGTGTCGATGTCGCCCCAATAGTGGATGCGGCAGCGCGATAGCCATTCGGCCTGGCTCAACATCTCGAAACCGTAGCCCGCGCCGAAGATGACCAGGCTGTCCTTGACCGGTGGGAAGGCGAGGAAGTTGATTTCGTTCTCGGTGATGAACATCCGCGTGATGTTGGGTTGAAGCCGGGCGAAGCTGTCGGCGTCCAGGCTGATGTCCTGCTCGCCGGTGCCTGGCAACAGGGTGTGCGCGGAATCGAGCACGCGGAAGCGGATGCGCGCCGGTTTGTCGCGAAACCCGTAGCGCCGGGCGAACTGGCTGACGCCGGAGGCGGTCGCATCGATGGCCTCAGGCGGCAGGGCGAGGTCCAGCAATTCGGCCAGCACGCCGCGATGCGCTTCGATGAACTTGCTGTGTACGCCGGGGATGTCCACCTGCCGGAGGTAGATGTCGGGGCGTGGGTGAATCTGTAACCAAAAGACGATTTCCAGCAGCCGGCTCCATTCATCGGCCAGCGCCAACGCGCGCAGCGGTTTTTTAGCCAGCCAGCCCAGCAATTGCGGCAAGCGCCTGGCAGTCATGTCGATCAATATGCTGAAGCGGCCAGCGTCGCGCCGTTTGCCGATCAGCGCCAGGGCGTCTTCAAGCGTGTCGATCCAGACATCCTCGGGCATGGTGTTGGCGCCCAACAGCCGATGCCGGAATTCGCGCATCTCCACGCGGCAATGCGGCATCGCCCGCAGTTCGACGATCCAGGCGCGTACCTCATCGAAGCGGTCGGCCATCGCGGCCGATGTCGGGCCAGTGAGTGTTAGTCGCCTGGGGAACAACGACTCGCCGGCAACCAGACTGGCCAGCAAATCGCCCCGATCCCACAGCTTATGCACCTGGGCGCGCAGGTCGGCGGGCCGGGCCCAGCTCATCCCGCCAGCCTCGCCTTCTCCGCGCGGTATTCCTCGATCGACAGATTGCGCAGTTGGGAAGCGCGGCCGTCCTCGTTGTGGACAAAGCCGACGCTGGCGACGAAGGGTTCGATGATGTGGATCTTCTGCAAGGGCGTGACGATCAGTAGTTGCAGGTTGAGCTGGGCGAACAGGCGCAGGCCGTATTGCGCGGATTCGTCCGAGCCGCGTCCGAAGGCTTCGTCGATGACGACAAAGCGGAACGAGCGGGAACGCACCGCGCCCCACTCCAGGCCGAACTGATAGGCCAGGCTGGCGGCCAGGATGGTGTAGGCCAACTTCTCCTTCTGGCCGCCGGATTTGCCGCCCGAGTCGGAGTAATGCTCGTGTTCGCTGTCGTCCTCGCGCCAGCGCTCGCTGGCGGCGAACACGAAGCCACTGCGCACATCGGTGACCTTGGCGGTCCAGCGGCGGTCCTGCTCGGATTGCCCTTCGCGCCCGCGAAAGCGTTCGATGATGCGTTTGACCTGGAGGAACTTGGCCTCGGAATACTGGGCATCTTCGGAGCCGGTCAGCGCACCTTCGGTACAGGCGCGTAGTTCGGACTGAAAGTCGCGGATGTCGGCATCCGGCGTCGGCTGCGCTTCCAGCACGATGTAGCGGCCGGGGTTGTAGTCGATCTGGGTCAACGACTCGTTGATGCGCGCGATGCGCTCCTTGATGGTTTCCCGCCACATGGCCAGTTGCGAATTGAAGTTGGCCACTTCGCGGATGGTGTTCTCGTTCAGCAGCTCCTTGAAGCGCGCCTCGAAACGCGGCAGGTCGTCGGCTTGCAGGCTTTGCAGCATGGTGCGGTACTCGAAGGCCGCTTCGACGCTGGCATCGACTTCATCGGCCTCCAGTTTGAACGCCTCCTTGTAGGCCGCCATGGCCTGGATGATCTTGTCGCGCAGGCGCTTGAGCTTGCCATCTTCGGCCTCGATCCGGGCCTGCAGCCAGTCGCGCAGCTCACGTTCACGGTTGTCGCAGGACTCGACCGTGAGCGGATGTTCACCGCTGGCGCCCTTGTCCTGAGCCTCCTTACGCAGGCTATCGAGGCGTTCGAAGCACGCCGAGTGGAGGGCGAGCGTCGCCGCATCCAGCTCAGCCCGGGTCAGCACGCGCAAGGCTTCGGCGTCGCTCTTCTTCTGCTCGGCCTTGGAACGCTTGTCCTTGTGTGCCTCCAACCGGGTTTCCGTGTCTTGCATGGACACAATGACTTCGTGCAGCCGTTCGGTCAGTTGCTTGAGCACATCGGAGGCCGATTCCAGCTTGTGTTTTTCCGCCTCCAGCGCCGCCACCTCGACGGCCAGCGACTGCCAGTCGAGCTCACTGAAATCGACGTACTCGGTGAGTTTCGATAGCACGGTGAGACGTTCCTGCAGCGAGTTCTTCACGGCCTGAA
Organism: Pseudomonadota bacterium; assembly: GCA_030691265.1. Taxonomy (GTDB): domain Bacteria; phylum Pseudomonadota; class Gammaproteobacteria; order Burkholderiales; family Thiobacillaceae; genus PFJX01. The sequence goes on along the minus strand of JAUYET010000084.1, from coordinate 14,781 downwards.
TCTTGCCGATCAGGCTGCCCAATTCACCCAGCCGGGTTTCCAGCTTTTTTGCATTGGCTTCAAGGGCTGCAATCTTCGCCGCGTTAGTCCAGCCCAATACGTAGCGGCTGCGGTCATCCAATCGGTGGCGGTCGTCTTTTTCGTGCCGCTCGCCGGGCGCTTTGATCTGGCCGGCGCGGGTGATGGCGCGGGTTTCGCGGCGGAACTGTTCGTGGGTCGCACAGCAGGCCACGTCGAAACGATGCGCCACTTCACGCTCCAGCCAATCGTAAAAAGCCGAGTCCGGCTTGATCGCCAGCTTGCGCGCCAGCGAATCCCGCTGCAGCGTCGGCAGCGAGTTGGCAAGGTCAGCACGGCCACTCGGGCGTATCCGGAAATAGACCAGACGCCCGCGCAGGTGGGTTTTATCGACCCAATCCGCCACCGCCGCGTAATGCGCATCCGGCACCAACAGCGACAAGCCGAAATTGCGCAACAGGCGCTCGGCCGCACCCTCCCAATCGTGCTCATCCTCGCGCACTTGCACCAGCTCGCCGGCGAAAGGCACATCGGTTTCCAACAAAGCGTTTTCCGATAAAGCGAGGCCGTTGCACAGCGCCGCGCGCATGGCCACCTGTTCGGCGGGGATATTGCTGCGTCGGGCTTTCAGACTGGCGATCTCGGCGGACAGCGCGGTGTGCTCCTGCTTGCCTTGGCGCAGGCTGACGCTGTGTTCGGTCAGATCGTTCTGCAGACCGGCTTCGCGCGCCCGCGCCGCTTCGGCCAGCTGCGAAAAAAGCTGTCGCTGGGCCAAAAATTCCGTCTCATCGCCGGCCGGGCTTTCACCGACCGCCAGCACCAGTTCGGCGTAGCGCTGCGCGCGGCGCTCACGCGCCTGACGCACCTGATCCTGCTTGTGTATTTCCACTGCCAGGCGTTCCAGACGGTCGCCGCCGTTGTCGGCAATGCTGCGTTTGAGTTCGTCCGCTTCGGCGCGCTGTGTGTCACGTTGCGACTCGATGCGCGCGACCTGGACCTCTTGCCGCACCCATTCGTCGGCCAGAGCCGCGATGCGCTTTTCCAGCAAGTCGAGCTTGAGGCCGGCGAAGTAGGGCCGCAGCGCCTCGCGACAGGCGCGCAACGCCTCGGCCTGCGCCACCAGAGCGGCATGGCGTTCGCAGTCGCCGACCAGCGGCGTCAGCAATTCCACTTGCCGCTTGGCTTTCAGTACCGCCTCGTGCGCCCGGTTGAGGTCGTCGAAGTGGCCGATCAAGGCCGCGATGCGCGGCGCCACGTCGAACGGTTCCAGCATGTGGCTGCGCACGAAGTCGGTCAGGTTGCCCACCGACTTCATCGACACGGTCTGATGAAACAGCTCCAGCGCCTGTTCGTTGTCGATGCCGAAACGACGTCGGAACCAGGCGCCGTAGGGCGGGAAGCTGTCGAACACCTCGATGCCTGGCGTTTCGTGAGAAGAACGAAGTTTTTTCCTGAGCTGAGTAATGTCGGTGCCGAAGTGGGCGAAATCCGTCGCGATCGACAAGTCGCGTTCCGCGCCGACGAAGAAACGCGCCGGCTGGCCTTGCGCCTCCTTCATCCAGAACACCTGCGCCAGCGTCACCGTCTGGTCGTAGCCGGTGTTGTGAAACACGCCCAGGATCACCGAATAGTTGTTGTGGTCGCGCAGCGCCACCGGCTTGGCGCTGCCGCTGATCTCGTTGCGCTCCGACTTCCAATGCCCGAGCACGTAGGAACGCAGCGTGCGCTCCTTGCTATCGGCGCCGGCGGCCTTGTTGTAGGCGATGCGTTGCGCCGGCACCAGCAGCGTGGTCACCGCATCGACCAGCGTCGACTTGCCCGAACCGATATCGCCGGTGAGCAAGGCGTTCTTGCCGTCCGGATTCAGCACCCACACGCGGCCGTCGAAAGTGCCCCAGTTGAAGACTTCCAGGCGTTGCAGGCGGAAACCCGAAAGCGCGTCGTCGGCGACGAAATCGAAGCCCAGGGTTTGCGCGTCATTCATTGGTTGACCCTGCCGCCCCCGCGCCAAGCTGCGCCTGATACGCCGCCAGCCGCGCATCGAAATCCGCCAGCCATTGCGCATCGACAAATGCCTTGAGAATGCGCCGCACCTCGAACGCGGCCGTTTGTCCGGCGGCGGCTTTCAGTTTGCGCAGGAATCCCAGCTCCACGATCTTGTTGAGATGGGTCTCGATCTGGTCGATCAACCGGGCCTCGTTGCTGCTTTCGGGCAGGAATACCCGGACCAGTTCGACGATCTCGTCGCGGCTGAGCACCAGCCTGGTATCGCCGCCACTCGCATCGAATTCGGCCAGCTTCTTGCGTAGCAGCGCCAGCAACAAGCTCACCGCAAACGACAGCGGACGCCGCGTCACCAGGCGCGGCAGTTTGGGGCCTGCGGCGTCCTCGCTGGTCTGGCGCGCGCGCAGAAAGGCGTAACCCTCGGCCTCGTCCAGCGCCAGCTCCAGGCCCAGTACCGCCACGTAGTCACGCACCCGGGCTTGCAGGTTGAGCAGCGCATGCCACAGGCCGGCATCCGTTTCCTGATAGATCACGCCTTTCAGCAACAGGATGACCAGAGCCGATAAGTCATTCGTTGCTGCGGCGCTTTCAATTTCTGCTTCTGCCATCCTCACCTCACAAAGATCACGCGCGGCAACTGAGCGCGCTTCTCGACTTCCGCGCCATCCGGCGCGTTACGCCGCCAGACGATAGCATCCGAAACCGTCTCGTCCACCACGCTCTTGAAGCTGTCGCCGGCAAGCTGCAAGTACGTCACCAGCTCCGCCAGACCTTGTTGCAGCGGCTGCAACTCTGTCAGCTCACGCAGGGTGATTTGCGAACGTTCCTGCAGGGCATGGCGGATATGTCGGGCCAACTGGGCGCGGTCGACCACCACCTGCGAGTACAGCACTGCCGCATCGAGGTCGGCATCGCCCGATTCCAGCGCGATATCGGCGATCAACGGTTTGATCGCCGGGGTGTGCAGCGGACGTTCCATCGGCAATTCGATGTCGGCGGCAGTGTCCGCGATGAGCATCACCTCACCCGCCGGCGGTGCATCGCGCAGGGCCAGCGCCTTGGCCTCGATACCGTGCAGGATATCCATGATGCGACGATTCTCCAGCCAGGCCTGGTCATCCAGAAAGCGCCGCAACTGCTGCGAAAGCTGGGCCACCGTGCGCTGGGTGTGTTCGCCGGCCTCCAGCCAGTCGTAATGCACGCGGCGGGTACGCGCGTCGGGCTTGAGCTGGGCGACCGGCGGTAGCATCAGGACGCGATCGAGCAGCGCCGACAGTTCTTCCTGTCGGCTGCTGGACATCAGGAAATCCCAGAACGCGCGAAAACTGCGGCCCTGGTCGGAGTCGGTGATGGCATCGCGCTCGCCCATGATTTCCTCCAGCAACGCACCTTTCGAGCCCTGCCACAACGCGATGCGCTCGCGCACGCGCCGATCCAGGCCGCGAAAGTTGTGCTCCACCTCGCGAAAATCGGTGAGCAGTTCGCGCGCCAACTGGATGAATTGCTGAAAGCGATCCTTCAACCCGGTGGCGTCCAGCAACGGCATATCGCCGGCGACCACACGGGCGATTTCGGCGTCGATTTCATCGCGCCGCTTGTGCAATTCGGCGATGCGCGCCTGCGGGTCGGTCTCGGAGCCCTCGCTCATCTGCTTGAGCAGCTCGAACAGCGTCAGCAAACGCGACTCGGTGCCGACGAAGCTGCGCGCGGTGAGTGTGCCCAGCCAGGCAATCGCCTTCTCGGTGGCCGGAGTCAGGTCGAAATGCGGCTCGTCCGACGCGTGGACGTAGAACTTGCGCAGCCAACCCTTTTCATTGCCGGCCCAGTCGTTCAGATAATCGAGCGCCGGCTTGGGGAATGCCTCTGCACCGACCCGCTCGCGCAGCGCAAACAACTCATCTTCCAGCGCCTCCGCCAAGTCGGCCTGCGCCATCACCCGCACATTCGGCGCGACGAACACACGTTGCAGAAAACTCGCCACCAGCGGCGCGTGATCCGAACGCAACAGCCGCCACGCCGGGTGGCCCTGGCGTAGTAGATCGAGCGTGGCGTAGTCGAGAATCATCAGGTAGTCAGCGGGCCATTTTCTTCAACCTGGATTCCTCGGTCCGAGAGGATAGTCAACTACCGGCGTTGGCGTCATGGAAGAGGGCAGGGCAAACACTCAGCCCCAAAGGTCGGCCAGCGAAAACTCGATGGCATCGAACGGCGCCACACGTACCGCTGCATCGTCCTGCAAGGTGGCGATCAGCATCCAGAAACCTTGCCGGAGTTCGAACGCTTCCAGCGTGTGCGCCTCCGGATCGACCAGCCAGGCATGCGCCACCCCGTATTTCGCATAGAGCGGCAGCTTGACGAAACGATCCTTGCGCGCGGTGCTGGGCGACAGGATTTCGCACACCCAATCCGGCACCACCTCGAAGCGATGGCCGTCGGGCACCTGCGGCATGCGCTCGCGCCGCCAGCCGGCCAGATCGGGCACCGCCACCTCGGTATCGCGCACGAAATGGATTTCCGGCTCGGTGATGATCCACCAGCCGCCGGGGCCGCCACGGCCGAAATCGTACGGGCCGCCGAGGTCGATGCCCAAGCCTCGTCCGGCGACGCCATGCCGCCCGCTGGGGCGGGGCATGGAATGCAATTGTCCGCCGAGAATTTCGCCGGTCACGCCTTCCGGCAGGGCGCAAAGTTCGTCATACAAGGTGGGTCGGTAAGCAAGGTTGGCGTTCATGTTGGGCTCGATTGAAATCGCGGCCTTGATTTCACCATATCCGCGCCGGCAAAACGTGATCGGAGAGGCGCTTTCAACAGCGCGCCGATTCGTGGCGCCTGCCCGGCACCCCCCGTCCTGACGAGCTCGGTCGCCGGGGGTAATCCGGTAGAATCGCCGCCAAATAAACACTCTCAGGGGGATACCCATGGACACCTTGCATCGCGGTACATGGCTTGTTTGCTTCGGCATGCTGATTCTTGCCGCGCCCGGTCTGGCCCTGGCGGCGAAGAAAACAGAAGACGCGCGCGGCCTCCAGCCGGTGCTGCTGACTGTTCCCGGCGAAGCCCGGCCCGTCGCGCTGTACGGCGAGAGCCACGCCCTGGTGATCGGCGCGTCCGACTACCACAACGGCTGGCCGAAGCTGCCCGGGGTGCATGACGACATCGACGCGGTTGGCCGCGCGCTGGAGAAACAGGGCTTCGCCGTCAGCAAAGTGTTGAACCCCGCCGGCGACAAACTGGACAAGTCGATCCGGCGCTTCATCGGCCAGCACGGCCAGAAGCCGGACAGCCGCCTGTTGATCTACTTCACCGGCCACGGCTACACCATGAAACCGGATGCCGAGCGGCAACTGGGTTATCTGGTGCCGGTGGACGCGCCGCTGGCCGACCGCGACCCGGGTGGCTTCATCGAAGCCGCCCTGAGCATGGAATCGCTGGAGGGCTACGCCAAGCAGATACGCGCCAAGCACGCGTTGTTCGTGTTCGATTCCTGTTTCTCCGGCAGCTTCTTCAAGATGCGCGCGGCGCCTGAACTCATCGCGCTGAAAACCATGCAGCCGGTGCGCCAGTTCATCACCTCGGGTGGGGCCGACCAGCAGGTGCCGGATGTCAGCGTGTTCCGCCGCCAGTTCATCGCCGCCCTCAACGGCGAAGGCGACCTGAACAACGACGGTTACATCACCGGCAGCGAACTGGGCAGTTTCCTGGAAGACAAGGTCACCAACTACAGCCGCCGGACCCAGATTCCGCAGTACGGCAAGATTCGCGACCCGGCGCTGGACAAGGGCGACTTCGTGTTCGCGCTGGCCAAGCCGGAGGCCAGGCCAGAGCCGGTGCGGGAGGAAGCCGCCGCGCCCCGGGCCGGCGGCATGCGCCTGGACGACCTCAAGCAACAGCAGGCGGTGCGCGATGGCTGGACGGCCTGGCAGACCCGGATGCGGGCCGACCATGGCCAGGTGGCGGCGATGAACGCAGCGCCGGAACTGAAGGCGGCGGCTTGGGCGCGCTTCCTGGCGACTTACCCGGAGGCCAACCCCTACAGCGACGAAGCGGAGACCTTGCGCGAACAGGCGCGGCAGGTGCTGGCGGAGGCGAAAAGTCAGACGACATGGCTGGCGGACGGCGGCGAACGCGCACCAGCGGCGAAGAAGAAAGCGCCGGCGGCGGCCGTGAACGCCGGCCAGATCATCAAGGACTGCGACGTGTGCCCGGAGATGGTGGTGCTTCCGGCCGGGCGTTTCGCGATGGGATCGAATGACCACAGTGACGAAAAACCGGTACACAGCGTCGATGTCGGCGCCTTCGCGCTGGCCAGGACCGAGGTGACCCAAGGCCAGTGGCGAGCGGTGATGGGGAACAACCCTAGCAACTTCAGCCGTTGTGGTGACGACTGCCCGGTGGAAAAGGTGAGCTGGGACGATGCCCAGGACTATGTGCGCAAGCTCTCCGCGCGGACCGGTCAGCACTACCGCCTGCCCAGCGAGGCGGAGTGGGAATATGCGGCGCGGGCGGGGACGACGACGAAGTACTGGTGGGGTGACCAGGCCAGCCACGAGTACATGAACTACGGCAAGGACGAATGTTGTGGCGGCCTCGCCAGTGGCCGCGACCAATGGGTGAACACCGCCCCGGTCGGGCAATTTCCCGCCAATGTCTTCGGCTTGCATGACATGAACGGCAACGTTTGGGAATGGGTGGCGGATTGCTCCCACGGCAGCTACAGCGGCGCGCCCTCGGACGGCGGTGCGTGGCAGGGCGGCGACTGCTCGCGGCGCGTCTTTCGTGGCGGCAGTTGGTACGGATCCGCCGACGACGCGCGCGCGGCGGACCGCTACTGGATCGGTCCGACGAACCGCTTCGACTACCTCGGCTTTCGTCCTACCAGAACGCTACCGTGAAGCCCGCGTAGGATGCGGTGAGGCACGAACCGCATCGTTTTGGGTGATGCCGGCCGTCGCGGGCGATGCGGTTCGCTGCGCTCTGATGAAGCCCCTACCCTTCGGTAACCACATCTTACGGCGGCGAATTGAACGGGCCAGCCGCCAGCGTGGCGAGGGATGTCGGCCTTCCTGGCGTCAGCTCAGGCTATTCATTGTGTTCTTCCACCCCGAACAACTGTTTCTTCATCGCGTGCAATCGGTCGCGCAGTTCCGCCGCTTTCTCGAATTCCAGACTCTTGGCCGCGGCAAGCATGTCTTTTTCCAGGCGTTTGATTTCCTTCGCCAGGTCTTTCTCGCTCATGACTTCGTACTTCGCGCGCGTCTGTGCGGTTTTCAGTTCCTGGTTGGCGGCGTCGGGGTTGTAGATGCCGTCGATGATGTCCTTGATGCGTTTGACCACGCCTTTGGGGGTAATGCCGTTGGCCAGGTTGAAGGCGATCTGTTTGTGGCGGCGGCGTTCGGTTTCGTCGATGGCGCGGCGCATGGAGCCGGTGATGCGGTCGGCGTAGAGGATGGCGGTGCCGTTGAGGTGGCGCGCGGCGCGGCCCATGGTCTGGATCAGGGAACGTTCAGAACGCAGGAAGCCTTCCTTGTCGGCATCCAGAATGGCGACCAGCGAGACTTCCGGAATATCCAGGCCCTCGCGCAGCAGGTTGATGCCGATCAGCACGTCGAACAGGCCCAGGCGCAGGTCGCGGATGATTTCCACGCGTTCAACGGTCTCGATGTCCGAATGCAGGTAGCGCACCTTGATGCCGTGCTCGGAGAGGTATTCGGTAAGTTGCTCGGACATGCGTTTGGTCAAGGTGGTCACCATGACCCGCTCGCCGCGCGCGGTGCGTTCATTGATGGCGGAGATGAGGTCGTCCACCTGAGTGCCGACCGGGCGGATTTCGATGACCGGGTCGAGCAGGCCGGTGGGCCGCACCACCTGTTCCACCACCTGCTCCTGGTGGCTGGCTTCGTAGGCGCTGGGGGTGGCGGAGACGAACACGGTCTGGCGCATCACCTTCTCGAATTCGTCGAAGCGCAGCGGCCGGTTGTCCAGCGCGCTGGGCAGGCGGAAGCCGTAATCGACCAGGTTTTCCTTGCGCGCGCGGTCGCCTTTGTACATGCCGCCGACCTGCGGCACGGTGACGTGCGATTCGTCGATGAACATCAGTGCGTTGGGCGGCAGGTAGTCGATCAGCGTCGGCGGCGGGTCGCCCGGGTTGCGCCCGGAAAGATGTCGCGAGTAGTTCTCGATGCCCTTGCAGAAGCCGAGTTCGGCGAGCAGTTCCAGGTCGAAACGGGTGCGCTGCTCGATCCGCTGCGCTTCCACCAGTTTGTTGTTGGTCTGGAAGAATTCCAGACGCTCGGCCAGTTCCAGCTTGATCTTGTCCACCGCCGTCAGCACCACCTCGCGCGGGGTGACGTAATGGCTGGACGGATAAACGGTGAAGCGCGCCGCCTTGTGCACCACCTGCCCGGTGAGCGGGTCGAACAGGCTGATGCTTTCCACCTCGTCGTCGAACAGCGACACACGCACCGCCGTTTCCGCGTGTTCGGCCGGGAAGATGTCGATCACGTCGCCCTTGACCCGGAATACGCCGCGCTTGAATTCCATGTCATTGCGCTGGTACTGCATCTCGGTCAGGCGGCGGATCACCGCGCGCTGGTCGATCTTCTCGCCCTGGCGCAGGTGCAGGATCATGCCGTGGTAATCGACTGGATCGCCGATGCCGTAGATCGCCGACACGGTGGCGACGATGATGCAGTCTTCGCGTTCCAGCAGCGCCTTGGTCGCGCTCAAGCGCATCTGTTCGATGTGCTCGTTGATGCTGGAATCTTTCTCGATGAATAGATCGCGCGAGGGCACGTAAGCCTCGGGCTGGTAGTAGTCGTAATAAGAGACGAAATACTCGACCGCGTTGTCCGGGAAGAACTCGCGGAACTCGGAATACAACTGCGCCGCCAGCGTCTTGTTCGGCGCCATCACGAAGGCCGGCCGGCCGAGGCGGGCGATGACGTTGGCCATGGTGTAGGTCTTGCCGGAGCCGGTCACCCCGAGCAGGGTCTGGAAGCGCATGCCCTGGTTGATGCCATCCACCAGTTGTTCGATCGCCACAGGCTGATCGCCGGCCGGCTGGAACGGTTGATGGAGTGCAAAAGGGCTATTGGGAAATGTGACGGCCAAGTTAAAATCCGCGCGCTCAAAAAGCTGGCAATCCTAACCCGGATATTGCATGAATACTCGCGCGCCCTCGCGGGTCCCTTGTCCGCACTGGAAAGTCTTGCTCAGTCGGGCGTATGAATAACTACGCCGCTCCTTCGCAAGATTCCCATTGCAAACAATGGCCTGCGCGATCATCACGCGAATTCATGCAATCTCCGGGCTAACATTTCGGGCAACGCAGCCGCGTTGCATAAACGTTGAAGGTCAAGACCTTGGAACTCTCCCGCCGCGTCCAGAACATCAAACCGTCGCCCACCCTGGCCGTCTCCGCCCGCGCCGCGAAGCTGAAGGCCGAAGGCCGCGACATCATCGGCCTCGGTGTCGGCGAGCCTGATTTCGACACGCCGCAGCACATCAAGGACGCCGGCATCGCCGCCATCAACGCGGGCTTTACCAAGTACACCGCCGTCGGCGGCACGCCCAGCCTGAAGAAGGCGGTCATCGACAAATTCAAGCGTGAAAACGGCCTGGAATACGCGCCCAACCAGATCCTGGTGTCCTGCGGCGGCAAGCAGAGTTTCTACAACCTGGCGCAGGCGTTCATCAATCCAGGCGATGAAGTCATCATCCCGGCGCCGTACTGGGTGTCGTATCCGGACATGGTGATTCTGGCCGACGGCGTGCCGGTCATCGTCGAAGCCGGCATCGCCCAGGGTTTCAAGATCAGCCCGGCGCAACTGGAAGCGGCGATCACCCCGAAGACCAGGATGCTGGTCATCAACAGCCCGTCCAACCCCAGCGGCGCCGTCTACAGCAAGGATGAACTCGCCGCGCTGGGCGTTGTGCTGCGCCGCCATCCGCAGGTGCTGATCGTCAGCGACGACATGTACGAGCACATCCTGATGACCGATGGCCGCTTCGACAACATCCTCAACGCCTGCCCGGACCTGTACGACCAGACGATGGTGCTGAACGGCGTCTCCAAGGCCTATGCGATGACCGGTTGGCGCATCGGCTACGCTGCGGGGCCGGCGAAGATCATCGCGGCGATGGAAAATATTCAGTCGCAAAGCACTTCCAACCCCGCCTCCATTTCGCAAGTGGCGGCGGAAATGGCGCTCAATGGCGACCAGTCCTGCATCACCCCCATGCTCGCCGCCTTCCGCGAGCGTCACCACTTCGTGGTTGACGCGCTCAACGCCATTCCGGGTGTGAAATGCGTGAAAAGCGGCGGCGCTTTTTATGCCTTTCCGGACGTCAGCGTAGCCATCCACAAACTGCATGCAGCCGGAAAGCTTGCGGCCGCCAATGACCTGGCGTTGACCGAGTACCTGCTGGAACACGGCGTCGCGCTCGTCCCCGGTTCAGCCTTCGGCGCCGAAGGCTGCATCCGCATCTCCTTCGCCACCTCGATGGACAACCTGAAAAAAGCCATCGAGCGCATCGCCCAGGCCTTTTCCTGACGCTTGCTTATTGACCGGAAGCAGCACCCCCCTTATCATCGCGGCCTCTCAATTCCTCGATAGCTCAGTTGGTAGAGCAACGGACTGTTAATCCGTTTGTCCCTGGTTCGAGTCCAGGTCGAGGAGCCAGATAAAGTAGTAGAAACAAGCGTCTAGGCCACTTCTCGGAGTGGCCTTTTTGCTTTTCCGGGGGTCTGTATTGATTCGGGCCCCACATTGGGATCACACGTTCATCCACACGTCAAAGGAATCGACATGCAGACGGGCCAAGTTCTAAGCCACCTGAAAAAACATGGGCAGCTACTCGATTTGGAGATAGCGTCAGCAACCGGGATTGCACTGGTTGAAGTTCGCAAGACATTGGCTGACTTGACGACACGCGGAGAAATCTCCCAGTGCAGCGTCACCCACTTCAATGGCAACAAGCGTATCGATGGGTTTCAGTGCCGGATTTCGGGCTACGTCCCGCCTGTTGCGGCAGGTCGCAAGGCCGGAAGTAACAAAAGCGCCCCATCAGACTAGAAACGGACCCATGCGCACACTTCAAATCCTCATCGTAATTGCAGCCGTCGGCGTCAGCGCCCAAGGCTTGGCCGCGAACACGGAAACCTTGCCATCCGGTGTCGTGGTGGCGCATACCAAGCCAGGGCAGGGCGCTTCACCCAGCGCAGACAGCACGGTCCGCGTGCATTACCGCGGAACACTGCCGAACGGAACCGAGTTCGATAGCTCGTACAAGCGCAACGAGCCCATCGCCTTCCCGTTGCGTGGCGTCATCCCATGCTGGACCCAAGGCGTGCAGAAGATGAAGGTCGGCGGCAAGGCCAAACTCACCTGTCCGGCTGCTACCGGTTATGGCGCGCGTGGCGTACCCGGCCTCATTCCAGCGAATACCGTGCTGACCTTTGAAGTCGATCTGCTGGCCATCGAGCGCTAGGACAGCATGAGCACACTACCCAACTGCCCGAAATGCAAATCGGAATTCACCTATGAAGACGGCGTCATGTTCGTCTGCCCGGAATGCGCACACGAGTGGTCCAGGGAGGCGACGGAGAGCCGCGATGACCAGCGAATCGTGCGCGATTCCAACGGCAACGTGCTCAACGACGGCGACAGCGTGAGCGTGATCAAAGACCTGAAGGTCAAAGGTTCGTCGCTGGTGGTCAAGGTCGGCACCAAGGTGAAAAACATCCGCCTGGTCGAAGGCGATCACGATATCGACTGCAAGATCGACGGCATCGGCGCGATGCAGTTGAAATCGGAATTCGTGAAAAAGGTGTAGACGGTCAGGGTTTTGAACCATGCAAGCTATTCAGCCCAACAACCCACTCCACGGCATCACGCTTGAACAGCTATTGAACGAACTGGTGTCGTTCTACGGCTGGGAAGCGTTGGGGCGGGAAATTGCCATCCGCTGCTTTACCCATGACCCCAGCGTCGCCTCCAGCCTGAAGTTTCTCCGACGTACCCCGTGGGCGAGGGAGCGGGTGGAATCGCTGTACATCGACCTGCTGGCGCAGGGCAATAAACAACAAAGCTCTTGAATGCAACCGTGCTTCAGGATGAAAGCCGTGACGTAGGTTGGGCAAAGCGAAGCGTGCCCAACGAACCGGTGCGCTGTTGGGCACGCTTCGCTTTGCCCAACCTACGGCGCCATGCCGCGAAATCACGAGCCACTACATCTAGTGGGTGGGTGTGAAAACCCGATAAGCACGCAACAAAGCACTTGAAAGAGCACCGATTGCCATTGCGTCGTGTGCGATGCCAGCTCAGTAGCGCCGTTTCCTGCTGCTCGGAACTGCTGTCGGGGTTACACGGCGATGCACCATGCACGGCGTTCATGTACGGGCATCCATGCTTGCCGCAGCCCTGCCGGCTTCGACTTCAAGGTGGCAAGGCGCCAACAGCAGATGCGCCAGATGTTCGGGATCGTTCGAATGCATGTGTTCCGCAAACTCCGCCAGCCGAGGATCGTGCGCGTCCGCCAGGGCGACGATCAGCGCTCTTGCCGCTTCGCCCGGGTGCGGCCCATCGGGCTGAAAGCCTGGCCAATCCGTGTAGTGCGACAACAGCTGTTCGCGGTGGTCCTGATAAAGCGAGCAGTTGCGGGTGAAGTCGAGCTCGGCTTGTTTCGCCTCGATCTCCGCGTCGATCTCGGCATCGGTGCTTTTATAGCGGGCCTTCTCGGCTTCGGTCCAATGCGGTTTATCGCCTTCCTTATTGCCTTGTTTTTCGCGCAAGGTCACCAAGGTGCTCTTCAGCACCATCTGGGAATGGGTGCCCGCATCCCGGAAGATGTGAACGAGGTCTTTGCCATGGCCCTCCTTGCCGACATAGCGCATTCCCGCCGTGATGCGCCGAGGATTGAAGCCGAACTGGCGGGCGCAGGCCACGCGAAGGGTGTCGAACAGCTCATTGATTTTCGAAGCGCTCACAGGACTATCCTTATATGCAGGCATCACCGCTGCGATTGCAACGATGGCCGATTGGCCGTCAAGAGCATACGCCTCTCACTTCCCATCAAGGCCGATTGCCTTCCTTGGGGTGCGGCGGTTGGCCGCTTCCAATAACCTGAAAACCTCAGTTGACGGGTAAATTCATTACGATGCAATGTATTGCGAGATGTCTGTAGGTGCGAATTCATTCGCACAGAAGTCGTTGATTGTGCGAATAAATTCGCACCTACGAGCACCTCAACTGCGGTTTTTAGGTTAATTCGAGCCGTCGTCGTTTAGGTCTGCTCGAGAGCAGTGCGTCGAGCACCACGGCGGCGATCCAGCCACCATGCCAGCAGGGGCATGAGCACGAACGAGCCAGGCAGCAGCAGCACCAGCAGGTAAGGCGACAGATACGACAGGCCGCGTAGCCGCTGTAACAGGTAGCTGCGCTCCTCGCGGGTCCAGCGCCCGCCATTGCGCCGCTTCATGAGCAACGCCATCGCATCCTTTGCCTTTGACAGCTCCATGCGAATCAGGTCTCGCTCACGCCGCAGCGCACCGCCTGCGCTCCGATCAGGCGCATCTTCGACAGGCGCAAGTTGGCTGAGGGGGGCTTGTTTCGAGGGGGGCGGGGTCAGGTCATGCACTTTGGGTAGGCAAGTGAACAGGTGAGTACCAGGGAAAATTCCCGACGCATTATCGCGAAAACACTCCCGGGGTTTGCACTGATCTTGCAGACCCGTTCAAATCGCCGCATGAACCCAGATCAGCCCCCTTCAACCAGCGATCCGCGCATTTCGCCGTTGCTGAGCGGCGTGACCTGGCTGGAAGTTGCCGTGCTCGTGGTTGCCGGTGGCGGTCTGCTGATCGCGCATCCGCTTGTGGTCGGCATCTGGCCGTGGTCGTTGGCGCCGTTTAATTTGCGTTTTCTCGGGGCGCTGTATACCGCCGCGTTGCTGGCTGCCTTCCTGCAGTCCTGGTTCGGACGCTGGGCGCCGGCCCGGACGGTGACGACGATGATCTTCGTCTTTACGCTGGTCGTGACGGCCTGCTCCTTCCTTCATTGGCAGCGCTTCGATCCGGCAAAGGTGGAAGTCTGGGTCTGGTTCTTTCTCTACATCGGCGTCTGTTTGAACGCCGGCGCGCATCTCTGGTGGTATCGGTGCGTTCCGGCGGCAGGCAGTCCGCCGGCATACCGGTCGCGCGTCGCGCTGCTCGCCCAGGCTTGCGTTCTCGGCGGTTACGGGGTCGCGCTTCTGGCCGTACCTGAACAGGCGGCCCGACTCTGGCCATGGAAGATTGATGTTTTCCATGCGCAACTCTATAGCGTCACTTTCCTGACCCCGGCGGCGGGTGCGCTGTCCTTGCTGCGCTCGGCGACTCGTGTCGACTGGTTCACGCTGGGCATCACCCAACTGGCCTGGGGGCTGCTGCCGATCCTTGCGCTGGCGATCGTCGATGTCCGACTGCATCGGGTGGACTGGCTCGCGTGGCCGGTGTGGGTCTGGATCGGACTGTTCGTGATGACGGCGGTAATGGGCGTCTGGATGTTGCTGAGGGCCGCGACCGAGGCTGTCGTTGTGGCAGACGCCGAAATGTGATCAGGGACGCTAGTGTGATGTTGCATGCGTGCTTATCCGGTTGTCACAGACAACCACTAGATGTAGTGGCTCGTGATTTCGCGGCAGGGCGCCGTAGGTTGGGCAAAGCGAAGCGTGCCCAACATCGCGGCGGTTCGTTGGGCACGCTTCGCTTTGCCCAACCTACGT
>JAUYET010000082.1 GCA_030691265.1 Pseudomonadota bacterium | reverse complement strand
AAAACAAATGCGGGCACTGGTACCCCAGAAACAAATGCGGGCACTGGTACCTATAGCGTTGCGCGATCTGCTGAAACAAAACCATCATTCCGATGAAATATTTGCTGGCTAGAATCCTCGGACCGTTCCCCCACGCATTCGCTGAAGGGGAATTTCTTTACTCAACCTGGGGATAAATACATGAACGACCGCACCAATCTGCCGGCGCGCCGCGCCGACCCGGACGACATTGGCTACAACGATTCCGCAAGCCCGAGCTTTGACTCCGTTCTGGCCGCCCGCCTAAGCCGCCGCGACTTCATGCTTGGCAGCGCCAGTTCCGGCGCCATGGCCATCTTTGGCGGCATCTCGCTGACCTCGCTGGCTGCCTGCGGCGGTGGCGGAGACGCTGTCGCCGCCACCGCTGTCGAGACGCTGCTGGGCTTCAAGGCCGTGCCAAAAAGCCTGGCCGATGTTGTGCTGGTGCCGGATGGTTACAGTTTCGACATCATTTACGCTCTGGGCGACCCGCTGACCGCCGGCACCGCAGCCTACAAAAATGACGGCACCGACACCGACTACGGAAACCGCGCCGGCGACCACCATGACGGCATGGAATACTTCGGCCTGAGCGCCGACGGCGCACCCTCTGCCACCAGCAACGACCGCGCACTGATCGCCATGAACCATGAGGCGACTACGGACGAGACGCTCTCGTCCTTCTTCCTGCACGCCAACGGCGGCACCAAGACCCTGCCGCGCCCCGCCTCTGAAGTGGACAAGGAAACCGCTATCCATGGCATTGCCGTATTTGAAATCAAGAAAACCAACGGCAAGTTTGCCTACCTGAAGGATTCCGCCTTCAACCGTCGCGTCACCTCGCTGACCCCGGTCGAAATCTATGGCCCCGCTCGCGGCCATGCGCTGCTCAAAACCAAGTACTCGCTTAACGGCACCACGACACGCGGCACCATCAACAACTGCGGCACGGGTCGCAGCCCCTGGGGCACGCTGCTGAGCGGCGAGGAAAACTGGAGCGGCTACTTCACCCGCCCGGTGGGTGACGATGCCGCACGCGGCAACGACAAGAGCGTGACCTCCCTCAAGCGTTACGGCCGCGCGGAGGGCGCCGCCAGCCGTCACGGCTGGGAAAGCGTGGTTACCGGCGAAGACCAGTACATACGCTGGAAGAATGCCAAGACCGGCGTCTCCACCGATGGCACGGATGACTATCGCAATGAAATGAACGGCATGGGCTACATCGTCGAACTCGACCCCTACGACAAGACCAAAGCCGTCAGGAAGCGCACCGCCATGGGCCGTTTCGCCCACGAAGCGGCGACCGTCTCCAGGCTGGTGGCCGGCAAGTCGCTGGCGGTGTACATGGGCGACGATTCCCGCAACGAATACATCTACAAGTGGGTGTCCGCCGCCGCATGGGCCGATGCCGATGCAAGCGCGACCGACCGTCTGGCCATGGGCGACAAGTACCTGGACACCGGCAAGCTGTACGTCGCCAAGTTCGGCGCCGACGGCACCGGCCAGTGGATCGAGCTGTCCATCGGCAACCCGGCCATCGCTGCTTATACCGGCTATGCCTTCGCCGACCAGGCCGATGTATGCGTGAATTCCCGCATCGCCGGGGATGCCGTGGGCGCCACCAAGATGGACCGTCCCGAGTGGGGCAATGTCAACCCGGCAAATGGCGATGTCTATTTCACGCTGACCAACAACAGCAACCGTAAAGTCGATGCCACCAGTTCGTCCCATTCCGTCGTGGATAGCGCCAATCCCCGCTACTACAGCGACATCAAGGGGTCATCCACGGTCCAGACCGGCAACCCCAACGGCCACATCATCCGCATCGCCGATGCGGGCGGCGATGCCGCCGCCACCAGCTTCACCTGGGACGTATTCCTGTTCGGCGCCGAGTCTTTCGCCAGCCCCACAGGCATCAACCTGTCCGGCCTGACCGCCGACCAGGATTTCTCCAGCCCGGACGGTCTGGTGTTCTCGCGCTCCACCGGCATCTGCTGGATCGAGACCGACGACGGCGCTTATACCGACGTCACCAACTGCATGATGCTCGCCGCCCTGCCGGGCAAGGTGGGCGATGGCAACAAGGTCGCGCTGTCCTACACCAAGGCCGACGCCAGCACACTCAAGGTGGATACCTATGTCGGCAAGAAGCCCACGGCGGATACCCTGAAGCGCTTCCTGGTCGGCCCGGTTGGTAGCGAGATCACCGGCGTGTGCGAATCCCCGGATGGCAAAGCGCTGTTCATCAACATCCAGCACCCCGGTGAGACCACGGCCATGGCCAACATCGGCGATCCCAGCAAGTACACCAGCCACTGGCCCGCCAATGCCGGCTACGGCGCGGGCGGCAGCACCACGGCCCGCCCCCGCTCGGCCACCATTGTCATCACCAAGAATGACGGCGGTCGCGTAGGCAGCTAAGCAGTTGCAGGGCGCCCGTTCGGGCGCCCTGCTGCATGGAACTGGTGGAAAACCAAGCCATTTGCCCATGGGCACTGACAGACACTTGCCTTCGGGCCCCTTCGATGACTGTATCTTCCGTTTTGCCGCTGGTTTATTCCTGTTCGGGCTGCTCCAACGCTGCCCAGATGACGAATTACCTGGCTCTGCGCCTGAACCGCGAAGGCTTGGCCGAAATGTCCTGTATTGCCGGGGTGGGCGGGGGCGTTGAACCCATCATCCGACTTGCCCGCCAGGCACGCCCCATCGTCGTTCTGGACGGTTGCCATTTACTCTGTGCCAGCGCCTGCCTCAAGCGCGAAGGACTCGCGCCGACACTGAGCCTGAATCTTGCCGACTATGGCGTACGCAAGCGTCGCCACGCCGAGTTTGAACCGGACGACGCGAAACGAATATGGCACCAGGTACTGATTTTGTTGCGCCAACCCGGCATGAAATATTCGGGCAACAACCTTGTCATATTCGGCGGCTAATCTGCTCCTTTTTCATTGCCATACTTGGCCAAAAGGTAAGCCATGCTGATCTGGCAGGATGAACCACGCAAGAGGGCGCGCATCGAGATTGTTCCGATGATCGACGTAATGATGTTCCTGCTCGTTTTCTTCGTGCTCATCAGTTTGCATGTGATTCCGGCGCTCGGTATCAAGACGCAACTGCCGAGCTCGGCCCAGCCGGAAAAGCTGGAGATCCGCAAACATGTGGTCGTCACCATCGGCAAGAACGGGCAAATCCAGTTGGACGGCGCCGACTATACGTTGGCGGGCCTGCGCTCGGCCTTGACCGAAATCCGGCGGCAGAGCAGGGACATCGACGTGGTGGTCAACGGCGACCGCGATGCCTCGGTCCAGCAACTGGTCGATGCGATGGATGCGGTCAAGTCTTCCGGGATCACCTCGATCGCCATTGCCTCGACCCGGCAGGGCGGCTGAGATGACGGCCTCGGCGATTCCCTTCATCTATGTCAATCGGGAATTCGTCGCCCAGTCTGGCAGCTTGCTGCTCGGAGCCTTGGTGGTGCTTTCCGCATCGAACCTGGCGGTCCGTCACGACCCTCCGGCATCCGTCGAGCCGATCCGGATCCGCCTTGCGGAACCGCCGCCATTGATCGAGCCGCCCAAGCCTCCGCCCGTGGTGGAAC
>JAUYET010000076.1 GCA_030691265.1 Pseudomonadota bacterium | reverse complement strand
TTCCCGCGCAGGCGGGAACCCAGTGTGTTCATCAAATCAGTTTTTTAACGGCCTGATTAGACGGAGGAATCTGGATTCCCGCCTGCGCGGGAATGACGGCTGAAGGTCAGAACAAATTTGCCGTGCCCGCTTGCCTTTCAGGGTCTCCGGCACTTCGCCATTGATGATGCGCTGCGCCAGGCCTTCGACGATGGCGGTCTTGCCGACACCGGGCTCGCCGATCAAGACCTGAGTGTTTTTTCGTAATACAAATAGTCGCAATCCCATTTTGGGACTAGCATCACGTCATGCGAATTGTGGCCATCAAAGTCCTCCGCGATTTCTGGATTCAATATCCCACCGCCAAACCTCATCTGGAAGCGTGGATCGATGAGGCGCGTAAAGCGGATTGGAAGCAACCTTCGGAAATAAAGGATGTGTTCCGCAACGCCAGCATTCTGAAAAACCACCGGGTAGTGTTCAACATCAAGGGCAACGATTACCGCCTGATCGTCGCCGTGGCCTACCGCTTCGGCGCCCTTTACATCAAGTTCATCGGCACCCATGCGGGATACGACACCATTGATGCCGAAACCGTGGAAATGGAGCTTTGAATATGGACCTGCACCCCCTACGCACCGAGGACGACTACCGTGCCGCCATGCGGGAAGTCTCCGCCTTCTTCGACAACGAGCCGGAACCGGGCACGCCCGAAGGTGACCGTTTCGACATTCTGCTCACCCTCTCGGAAGCCTATGAGGCCAAGCATTTCCCGGTGGATTTGCCCGACCCCGTTGAAGCCATCAAATTCCGCATGGAACAAGGCGGCCTCACCCCCAAAGACCTGCAACCCATGATCGGACGGATGAACCGGGTGTATGAAATCCTCAACCGGAAGCGGCCGCTAACGCTGGTCATGATTCGGAAACTGCATACGGGGCTGGGGATACCAGCGGAGAGTTTGATCAAGGCGCCGAACGAGGTCCGAATAGCCTGATACATTCGGCCATGTAGTCCCAACTCGCACGATCAAGGCAGGCGCCAGAACCTGCCATCAAATGGAGGTAGATCATGAACGCTCAGCAGTTCACCCCGTTCCATGACTGGAAGCGGGATTTGCTCCAACGCCGTGGCCTGACCCAACCGAAAGGCCACCCCCTCTATCACTACCGGCTATCCGAGGAGGAATTCAGCGGATTGGAACAATTGCTCCGGACATGGCTGGTCAAGGTTTCCGCCAGGGTCGAGCTTGATGTCGTCGCCGCCCGTTTAAGCGGCTTCCCGGCGCTGTTCGTTCTATTTGCGGCGGAATGGTGGCGGCGGCGTTATGACGGCCCACACTGGTCCTGGGGGCCCATCCTCAATGCCATAGGAGCAAATCCGGACGAATGGAGCCAGGCCCAGCGCAGTGCCTGTGTCGTGCGGGGACTTCAGGATTGGGGCCTGAAACCACGAGAAGGCGGTGGGCTGCGCTTCCTCGGCAGCATCGCGGTTCAGGGTGGCCTGCCGCTCGCCTTGTTGGCGCAGGCGCGGGGCGGCATCGGCCAGGTATTGGGCCGGGTGTTGCAACTCGCCGGTAACTCCACTGCGGCGGATTTGTATTCACTGGGCTGGGTGGAAAGTCTGCAAGCCCAGTTGCCGAAGAGCTATCGCCAGGCCGCCATCTTCACCCTGTTGTCCGATGTTGCTCGGACGGTGCTGCACCTGAAGGAGGAGGCCGGTCTTACTTCGAGCGCGGGTGCCGTCGCCCAGCTGGATCAACAACTCGGCACCCGCTGGCGGGAACGTTTTCCCCTGCCTGTAGATGACCTTCATGCGCAAGGATTGATCGAGCAACTCATCCGCGACGCCGCCAGCGTGCGCGTCGAACCGCAAACCACCTGCCTCCCCCTGGAACGCCGGCTCGAAGCCGATGGCAATGGCGGTTGGACGTTGAAATCCAGTCTGACACTCCCCGATACGATCCAGGCCTCCCAACTCGCCAGACTCTTTGGCCTCCAGGTCGAAGACCTACCGCGCGTGGCGGAACTGGCTCTGACTGCGGGCAATGTGTGCCAGACCACGGCCTTGCGCCGCCTGGCCGGACACGAGGCATATCGCGTGGAACGCAAGCCCTGGGGCTTCTCGGGTGTACATGCCGCCTATGAGCATCTGCTCCATCTCAATGCCCCTGATGGCCGTTCATGGTCGGCCACCGCCGCCAAGGGTGGCGCCCTGGATGAAGAACTACCCTGGGTTTTCTCAACGGAAGATGGAAGTTATCTGCGCCAGGGCAGCGGCGGTGTAGCTGCCAACGAGGCCTGGTTGGCATTGCCGTCGAACTGGCGCGTCATGCCGCCGGAAACTGCCTCATTGCTGGGCGATCTGGCATCCCCCGGCCGCAAGCTGTTCCATATTTGCGGCGACATCCAGGCCGTCGATGGCGAAGGCGGAACTTACCGGATACGCACAGGGCACGCCGGGGCCGGCGAAGAGAATTACGAATGGCATGGTCAGCGTTACTGGCTGGACTTCCTGCAACCGACGATGGCGTTCAAAGGTTTGCCCGCGCTTTACCGGTCCAATCCGCAAGGTGCCGCGTCCCCGGTGGATGGTAATCCCGGTTGGAATCCCAATGGCGCGGCAGCGGCCATTGGCCCGGTTACTGCTCGCTATCCGGCAAACGGGGAAATCAAGTATCGCGCCCGCATGGTCATCTTGCCGAAAGAGGCCGAACTGGCCCTGGATTGCCGGAATGCCCGATCTGGCGCCATCCGCCTGGAAAACTGGGGCGCAGCCAACGCGCGGGTGTTGACACCCGGTATCCAACAAAAGTTGCGAAGCGAAGACAGTGCCCTGGTTCTGGATTTGTCGCTGCCCGCAGACGTGCATACCCCGGAGCGGGTGGAAATAGAGGTGGTCTGGCGCCAGGCATCGGCCAGGCTGGCGCTGCCATTCCCGGCCCAAGGTGCGCGGGCCTTCGATGGCACGGGTAAGGAACTGGCTTCAGGCGCAATGCTGGCCGCGCATCTCCTGGCGGGGCTGCGCATCCAGGTACTCGGCGGCCGGCAAAACCCGCGCATGACCCTGGAATTAGGCATGGCCGGCACGAAGCGGATACATCCCCTGCACGGGCTGCCGGGTTCGCTCGGGCTGGTCATCCGCTTGCAGGATTACGCAGCCGACATCCAGCACCTGCTTTCCACTGACGATGGCCCCGATGCCGTGGTCACCGCCGTCGTCCGCATCGGCGGGGTCGAGCATTTCAAGCTTCGTCTGGCCCGTTACGCCGCCAGGCTGGAGAAAAGTGGCGGCGATATCGGCCTCGACAAACTGGATGGAATCCCGCCGGAAACCCTCGCGGCCATGCCGGTACTGGCCCTGCGCCTGGAGCGGCCGGGAGATGAAGCCATCGCCCTGCCTTGCCGTGACTCTGAAGGTGTAGCCAGCGGCATGTGGGATTTCTTGCCGGCCACCCGCGAACCGGGCGCCTGGCTGATCTATCCCGGCGCGGATGCCGCCTTGCCCTTCCGCCCCACGCTGTGGACGGTGGCGGGTGAAGTGAGCACCGATAGCCCGCTGGCCCAGGCCATCGGCATTGCCGATCCGAGTGAGCGGGAAGCCGCCCTTGACCAGGTCGTTGCCGCGATGGCGGCGGATTTTCTTGAACCTTGCTGGCTGGAAATGGAGCGTTTGGCGGGGCAGATCGGCCATTTACCCCTCACCACCCTCGATTTGTGGCGCCGCCTGGCGCGCAGCCCACAAGGCATGGCGGCCCTGGCCTTGCGTTTCGGCACTTTGCCGCAAGGCTTTCTCGACCGTTTCGAGCAGGAACTGCCTTTTGCCTGGGAAACCATTTCCTTCGTCACTTGGCGACGGGCGATGGAATGCCTGGTGAGGCAATGCAAGGGAAGCTTTGGCGAGGAGGCGGGCACGGCCCTGTTCCCTATCCATCTGGACGCCCGGATCAAGGACTTGTCGGCAAATCATGGAGCCTTGGCCTTCCTCCTCGGCATCGCCAGTGCCGATTTCCTGCTGGCCGCGAAACGCGAAACCCAAGGTCTGGGTTTTCTGGGCCAACAATCAGCTCAACAGTTGTTCGAAGGCGAAAGCAGTCTCTCGATGAAGCTGCGCCAACGCCATGCCGACGAGCAATGGCCCAGCGGTTTCAATCCGATTCTCACCCCCGCGCGCAGCCAGACCGAGGTTGCCGGGATGCTCCATCCCCAGGTACTTGGATACCCAGACGGCGCCATCAACCTGCCCCTGCTGCTGGCCGCCCAGGCCGCCACCCATCAGACCGAGAATTGGTTCACCCATCCCGCGCATATCCATGTGCTGCGCGCCCATCGCGCCTTCGACCCCGACTGGTTCGACGAGGCCTACAACCTGACTATCGCCCGCTGCCTGGCCGATGGCCTGCTGGAGCCGTGAGGACATCATGAGCCTGACCCATTACGCCGAATTGCTCCCCGTCCTTGCGGAGCGCGCCAAGCTCGCCGCCATCAGCCGACTTGGTTTCGCCAATGTGCCCCTGCGCCGGCACCTGGCCGAATTGTTCGACCGTCCCTATGGCGAGGCGGGCGCCTTCCTCGCCGATCCGGCATTCGAGGCGGTATTCGGTTGGCGTGCGGGGGAAACAAGCATGGCGGAACTGGCCGGTGCATTGCTCACACCCGCCCTGGTAAGCGCAATGGATCATCCTCCCAGCGAGGATTACCGCTTCGCGCGAACGCAGCGGCCCTACCTGCATCAACTGGAAGCCTGGCGCATCCTGGCCCAGGACACGCCGCAATCCCTGGTGGTGGCCAGCGGCACGGGCTCGGGCAAGACCGAATGCTTCATGGTGCCCATCCTCGACCGACTGGTACGCCGTCAGGAAGCACTGCAAGGCCAGTTGACCGGGGTGCGGGCGCTCTTTCTCTACCCTCTCAACGCCCTCATCAACAGCCAGCGCGAGCGGTTGCGCGCCTGGACCCATGCCTTCGGCGGCGACCTCCGCTTCTGTCTTTACAACGGCAACACCCCTGAAAACCTACCGGCGCGGGAAACACGCGGGCACCCCAACGAAGTGCTCGACCGCGAAACCCTGCGCGCATCCCCTCCACCCATCCTGGTCACCAACGCCACCATGCTGGAATACATGCTGGTGCGCACAGCGGATGCCCCGATCCTGGCCCAATTGCAAGGCAAGCTGGAATGGGTGGTGCTGGACGAGGCGCATACCTATGTCGGCTCCCAGGCGGCCGAAGCGGCCATGCTCATACGCCGGGTGTTGTTCGCGTTCGGCGTGGCGCCGGAACAGGTTCGCTTCGTCGCCACCTCGGCCACCATCGGCGATCCCGACGGGGAGGCTGGTCAGAAGCTGAAGCGCTTCCTGGCCGATGTGGCGGGTGTTTCACTGGGTCGGGTGCATCTGGTGGCGGGGCAACGCCAGGTACCTGCGCTGAATAGCGACAAGCCAAACGACAAGACGCCTTGGTCGGAACTCGCAGCCATCGAGGCCGCAAACGAAAGCTCGGAAAAACGCTATGGCGCCCTGGCAGAACATGTCACCGCCCGCCGTATTCGTGACCTGTTCGTCGGCAACCCGAAAAAAGCGCCGGTGGCAAGGTTGTCCGAGGTATGTGGCCTCCTTTTCGGCAGCGGACTCGGCCCTACTACGCGCGAGCAACAACAGGAAGCCCTGCGCTGGCTCGATCTCCTCTCCGGCACTCGGGCTGACGGGGGGCGCGACGATGGGGTGGCCTACCTCCCCCTGCGCGCCCACCTGTTCCACCAGACCCTGTCCGGCCTGTGGGCCTGCGCCGATGCGGACTGCACGGAAAAACGGGGCACCGCCCTCGATGAGGGGCAATGGCCATTCGGCCAGGTTTATTTCGAGCCGCGCAAACACTGCGCCTGCGGCAGCCCGGCCTACGAGGTGGTGACCTGCGGCGATTGCGGAACGGTGCATCTCCTGGCGGGCGGCTACCAAGGAAGCCTCACCCATTGGCAGCCCCAGGCCGCGCTGGACGAGTTCGAACTGGAGATGGAACCCGAAGAGGAGCGTACCGAAGAGGATGAACAGGAAGACGAACATGCGGCGGCTGGGCGGCAGTACCAGGTGCTGATCGTCAATCGCAACCTGAAAGACATCGGCCCGCTGGACATCGACCGCGTATCCCGCCGAATCACGGAGCCCTCGGCCGACACCTTACGCATCCTGGCTTGCGAAGACGCTGGCGATGGCCTGCCGTGCCCGGCCTGCGGCGGCCATGAAACAACCAAGACCCGGCTATTCCAGCACAGCCGGCTGGGTGCGCCCTTTCTGCTCGGCAGCATCCTGCCCACCCTGCTGGAATACGCCCCGGATGGCGACAAGCCCGCCGAACACCCCTGCCGTGGCCGCCGCCTGCTGACCTTCAACGACAGCCGCCAGGGCACCGCCCGCATGGCGGCCAAGTTGCAACAGGACGCGGAACGTAACCGTGTGCGGGGATTGGCGTATCACCTGACGCTGCGACATGGACGGGGTCAGTCTGCGCTACAGATCGCTGAAATTGACGAAAGAATCCGCAAATACGAGGCGGCTTTGAAGACGGAATTGCCCGCCGCAGCCCGTCATCCTCTGGAAGGACTGCTGGCCGATGACCGTAACAAACGCGCAGAGCTCGCCCGCCCAATCCCTATCCAATTCAACGATCTGGCCCAGCACTTGGCCACGGACTCGGGCCGCGATTTCGACACCATGCTGGCGCATTACCGTCGCCATGCCCCCGGCACATTCGGCGAGGCTAGTGGCCCCATCGAACTGGCGCGCATGTTCCTGGTACGCGAATTTGGCCGCCGACCGAAGCGGCTCAACAACCTGGAAAGCATGGGCCTGGTTGCGGTGCGCTATCCGGCGTTGGAGTCTCTCCAGAATGTGCCGCCGGCCGTGGTTCAGGCGGCGGGTTTCGATCTGAATACCTGGCGGGATTTCCTGAAGATCACCCTGGATTTCTTCGTCCGCGCCGGCGGTTCCCTGGCTATTTCTCCCTCCTGGCGCAATTGGCTGGGAATGCCTTTCCCGCAAAGTCAGTTGGTACCCAGGGAATCGACCGAGGTCGGGCGTAATGCACGCCGTTGGCCGCGCGCAAAGCGAAGCGGGATGAAAAGCACCCTGGTGCGCCTGCTTTCCCATGTACTCAAGGCCGACATCAACACACCCCAAGGCGAGGATCGGGTCGATGCGGTTCTGCAAGCGACCTGGGAGGCTCTCAACAGCGCGGGGCTGCTGCAACAAGCCGGGGATGGCCGGGTCTTGCACCTGGATCGCCTGGCTTTCTCACCTATGGATCACGCCTGGATCTGCCCGGTCACCCGCCGTTTCCTCGATACCACCTTGCGTGGCCACACCCCCTATCTGCCCCAGCAAGCGAGCGATGCCACCGCGCTTTGCCAACGGGTCGAACTACCGCTGTATGACGAACCTTTCGCCGGGGTGAGCGACGACCTGGAACGCATCCGGCTTGGGCGGGCTTGGCTGTCTCGGCATGAAGACATCGCCGCACTGCGCGAGCAGGGCGTGTGGCCGGTGTTGAACGACCGGGTCATCGAACTCGCTCCCTACTTCACCACCGCCGAACACTCCGCGCAGCAGGACTCGAAAACCCTGGATCGCTACGAAACCGCCTTCCGCAAGGGCGACATCAATCTGTTGTCTTGTTCCACCACGATGGAGATGGGCATCGACATCGGCGGCATTTCGGAAGTGGCCATGAACAACGTGCCGCCCCACCCGGCCAACTACCTGCAACGGGCTGGCCGGGCCGGGCGGCGGCAGGAATCACGCTCGCTGGCCATGACGCTGTGCAAATCCAACCCACTCGACCAGGCCGTGTTCGCCAACAGCCGTTGGGCCTTCGATACCCCCCTGCCTGCGCCGCGCGTCTCCCTGGACAGCCCCATCATCGTCCAGCGGCATGTTCAATCCCTGCTGCTTTCACGTTTCCTCGCCGAAGCCCTGACAGGCAGCGGACAGCAACAAATCAAGCTCACCTGCAGCCTGTTTTTTCTGAGCGACAGCCCTCTGGCGCAGCGCTACGCGGATTGGTGCCGGGGGTTATCTGAACAACATGACCCGAAATTGGCTCGGGGCCTGCGCCAACTCCTGCGCAACAGTATCCACGAGGACTTGGACCTGAACCGGCTCACCGACGCGGCCGCGCAGGCGATGGATGAGATCGCCTCCGGCTGGCTGCTGGAATGGAAACATCTGGAAGACGAGGAAAATGAAGTCCGCAGCGCCGGCGAAGCTTCCCCGGCCTTCCGCGCGGTACAGCTACACAAGGCCAGGCTGTCGGGCGAATACCTGTTACGGGAATTGGCCACGCGCGGCTATCTGCCGGCCTATGGTTTCCCCACTCATATCGCGCCCTTCGACAACCTCACCCGAGGCCGGCTAAGGCAACAAACGCAAGATGGCCGCGAAGACAACCGCTACCGCCGCCGCGAGCTGGCCAGCCGCGACCTGATGACGGCGTTGCGGGAATACGCGCCCGGCTCGGAAGTGGTCATGGACGGCCTGGTCTACCGTTCCGCCGGTGTCACGCTCAACTGGCACATTCCGGCCGACATGCAGGAAGCGCACGAGATTCAGAACATCCGCCATGCCTGGCGTTGCAAACATTGTGGTGCGAGCGGCTCCAGCCACAGCCTGGAAGCCGCCCGCCATTGCGAGGCCTGCGGCACGAGCATCGCCCGAGACAACATCCGGGAATTTCTTGAGCCCGCCGGCTTCGCCGTGGATTTCTACAAGGAACCCGGCAACGACATCACCACCCAGCACTTCGTCCCGGTGGAAGCGCCCTGGATCGACGCAGACGGCGACTGGTCCCTGCTCGACAACCCGGCCCTTGGACGATTCCGCGTTTCCCCGCGCGGACATGTCTTCCACCAGTCGCGCGGCATCCACAGCAAGGGCTATGCCTTGTGCCTGGAATGCGGGCGGGCGGAACCCATGCTGACAGACGATGCACTGCCGGATGGTTTCAGCAAACCCCACTACAAGTTACGCAGGGCAAGGGAAGACAGCCTGGCGACCTGCCCGGGCAGCGTGGACCAGTGGAAGATCAAACAGGGCATTACCCTGGGCCATGAAACCTGGACCGATGTTTTCGAACTGCAACTGAAGACCGAGGCTGGCGCCTGGCTGTATGACGCCACCGCTGCCATGACCTTGGCCGTTGCCCTGCGCGATGCTCTGGCCGAATTGATCGGTGTGCAGGCAACCGAGTTGGGCTGTGCCATCAAGGAAGCCCGACCCAATCATGAAGCGGTTCGCCATTCCATCCTGATCTTCGACCGCTATGCGGCGGGCTACGCATCGAGCGCCGAGCGCTATCTGGGTGGCCTGTTCCAGAGCGCGCGCCGGCACCTGGATTGCCCGGCGGATTGCGATAGCGCCTGCCCGCACTGTGTGCTCGATTTCGACCAGCGTTTTGCGGCGGACAGCCTGGACCGGCGGGCCGCCCTCAACGTGTTGAGCGATGCCTGGATCAACAGCCTGCGCCTACCCGATGGCTATGCGTATTTCGGTGCCGCTTCACGCGCCGAGTATCGGCGTCTGGTGGAAGCCGTCTGGCACGTGTCCACCCGGCAAGGGGCAAGCGGGCTGCGGTTTTATACAGGCGGGGCGCCGGATACCTGGGACATCGGCCCGTCCCCCTTGCGGGAACTCGCCTATCGCCTGGCAGGACAAGGGATCAACGTGGAAATCATGCTGCCCGGCCGCATCCTTGAAGACCTGGACGACGACGACCGTTACCTGCTCGCCAGCCTGGCCGACCATCCGAAAGTCAGCCTGCGTGCCCTGGCTGCGCCTGTCCGCTGTGGTCAGGGCTGGCTACTGGCCGAAACACACTCTGCACCGACACGGCGCTGGGCGATAGGCGAAGAAACCGCCCTCGCCTTCGGCCCCGATTGGGGAAGAAACGAAGGCCCACTGGTCATGGCGGAGCAGGACACGCCCCCGCACCAGGTAGGCGAAACTCTCGCGGCGGAAGCCATTCGGCCACGCCTGATCGAGCAGGGTGACCGCGAAATCGAAATCCACCATGAACTGGATGGACCGCTGCAAGGTTTCGGCAAGCGTTTCTGGCAGCACCTTGCCGCCCACCACGCCGCCACCCAGGCACTGCTGGCCGACCAGGACGATGACGTCATCACGCTGATCTACCGCGACCGTTACCTGTTCACGCCGTTGTCGGTTGCCCTCCTGGCCGAAGTAGTGAGTGGCCTGCGGGAGCAGGTTGGACAAGGACGATGGGCACTCACTGATTTTGTGGTGACCACCACCAACCGCCGCATTGCAGGGGACAACCCGGCCAGGAACACGATCTGGGCGGATTGGCCGCACACGGATATTCGAGACCAGATGTTGCTGGCGGCCTTCCGTTATCTCGGCCTCGACGCCTCGATTCACCTGGCCGATGGAGCGACCACCGGCCATGGCAGGCTTCTGGAAGTGGAATGGGCCTCGGGCAGAAAACTGGCCTTGCGCCTCGATCAAGGCGTTTCCTATTGGCGAGCGGCACCTTCCAACAGCCGCCAAGCCTGCAACTTCAATTTGAATCCGGGTGAAGTCGAACTACGGGGCAAGCAATTGGCGGAACTGGCGGTTCGCGTCGAAGGCGCACGGCTGGCAACCCAGTTGTTTCTCAAAGTCCGATAGGCCGAAGGCCTGCCGGACTTTGAATTACACCGACTCCCCCTCGATCACCTGCTCGAACACGATCCGCCCATCCACAGCATCCACCCGGATGACGTCCTTGGGCGCGAAGTGGCCGGACAGGATTTCCTTCGCCAGCGGGTTTTCGATCTGCTGCTGGATGGCGCGTTTGAGGGGGCGGGCACCGTAGAGCGGGTCGAAGCCTTCGCGGGCCAGTTCCATCAGCGCGGCGTCGGAGACTTCCAGTTTCATGTCCATCTGCGCCACGCGCTGTTCCAGGTAGTGCAACTGGATGCGGGCGATGTTGGCGATGTGTTCTTCGCCGAGGGCGTGGAACACCACCATTTCGTCGATGCGGTTGATGAACTCGGGGCGGAAGTAGCTTTTCACCTCGGCCATCACGGCCAGCTTGATGACCTGGTAATCGTCGCCGCTCATCTGCTGGATCATTTGTGAACCCAGGTTGGAGGTCATGACGATGACGGTGTTCTTGAAGTCGACGGTGCGGCCCTGGCCGTCGGTCATGCGGCCGTCGTCGAGCACCTGTAACAGCACGTTGAACACGTCGGGGTGCGCCTTTTCCACCTCGTCGAGCAGGATCACCGAGTAGGGTTTGCGGCGCACGGCTTCGGTGAGATAGCCGCCTTCTTCGTAGCCGACATAGCCGGGGGGCGCGCCGATGAGGCGGGCGACGGAGTGCTTCTCCATGAACTCGCTCATGTCGATGCGGATCAGGTGGTCCTGGCTGTCGAACAGGAATTCGGCCAGCGCCTTGCACAACTCGGTCTTGCCGACGCCGGTGGGGCCGAGGAACAGGAAGGAGCCGTAGGGGCGGTTGGGGTCGCTCAAGCCGGCGCGTGAGCGGCGGATGGCGTCCGAGACCAGGCGCACGGCCTCGTCCTGGCCGACCACGCGCTGGTGGATGCGTTGTTCCATCGCCAGCAGTTTGTCGCGCTCGCCTTGCACCAGTTTGGAGACGGGAATGCCGGTGGCGCGCGAGACGACTTCGGCGATTTCCTCGGCGCCGACCTGGGTGCGCAGGAGTTTGAATTCGTGCTTGCCTTCACCCGCTTCCGCCTGCTTCTGGCGCGCTTCCAGGGCCGGCAGCTTGCCGTATTGAATCTCGGCAACCTTGTCGAACTGGCCCTTGCGTTGCAGGTCGGCCATTTCGGCGCGCAGGTGGTCGATCTCTTCCTTGACCGCCGCACCGCCCTGAACCACCGCTTTCTCGGCCTTCCAGACTTCATCCAGGTCGGCGTATTCCTTGTCCAGCTTGCGGATTTCGTCCTCGATCAACGCCAGCCGTTTCTTCGAGGCTTCGTCCTTCTCGCGCTTCACCGCTTCGCGCTCGATCTTGAGCTGGATCAGGCGGCGGTCGAGCTTGTCCATGACTTCCGGCTTGGAGTCGATCTCCATCCTGATGCGCGAGGCCGCCTCGTCGATCAGGTCGATGGCCTTGTCGGGCAGGAAGCGATCGGTGATGTAGCGATGCGACAGCTCGGCCGCGGCGATGATGGCCGGGTCGGTGATGTCCACGCCGTGGTGCAGTTCGTACTTTTCCTGCAGGCCGCGCAGGATGGCGATGGTGTCTTCCACGCTCGGCTCGTTCACCAGCACTTTCTGGAAGCGGCGCTCCAGCGCGGCATCCTTCTCGACGTATTTGCGATACTCATCCAGCGTGGTGGCGCCGATGCAATGCAGCTCGCCGCGCGCCAGCGCCGGCTTGAGCATGTTGCCGGCATCCATCGCCCCTTCCGCCTTGCCGGCGCCGACCATGGTGTGCAGTTCGTCGATGAACAGGATGATGCGGCCTTCGTCCTGCCCCACTTCCTTGAGCACGGCTTTCAGGCGCTCCTCGAACTCGCCGCGGTACTTGGCGCCGGCCAGCAGTCCGGCCATGTCCAGCACCAGCACGCGCTTGCCCTTCAATGTTTCCGGCACTTCGCCGTTGACGATGCGCTGCGCCAGGCCTTCGACGATGGCGGTCTTGCCCACGCCCGGCTCGCCGATCAGCACCGGGTTGTTCTTGGTACGCCGTTGCAATACTTGAATGGCGCGGCGAATCTCGTCGTCGCGCCCGATCACCGGATCGAGCTTGCCCATGCGGGCGCGTTCGGTCAGGTCCAGGGTATATTTCTTCAGCGCCTCGCGCTGGCCTTCCGCTTCCTGGCTTTGCACATTTTCACCTCCGCGTACCGCATTGATGGCTTGTTCCAGATGGGCCTTGTCAACCCCGTGTTCCTTCAACAAACGCCCCGCTTCTCCCTTGTCCTGGGCAGCGGCGAGCAGGAACAGTTCGCTGGCGATGAACTGGTCGCCGCGCTTCTGCGCGTCCTTGTCG
>JAUYET010000074.1 GCA_030691265.1 Pseudomonadota bacterium | reverse complement strand
CGGCCTGCAAGACACCGTGGAAGACGGCGTCACCGGCTTCGTCTTCCACGAACCCACTCCGCATGCGCTCTGGCTGGCTATCGACCGTGCCTTGCACACTTACGCCGACCCGAAGGCGTGGCAACGCATGATGCGGGCCGGGATGAAGCGCGATTTCAGTTGGGAGAAAAGCGCACGGGAATATGAGGCGGTGTATCGGGGTTTGCTGGAGTAAGCGTAGCGCCGGCATCCCTGCCGGCGTTTTTGGGCCCGAAAAGACAAGCCGGCAAGGATGCCGGCGCTACATGCCGACCAGCTTGAAACGCTTGCGGCTGGGCAGCCGCCAGGTCTCGAAATCGCGGCGGTCCAGCGTCCAGATCTGAGTATGGCCGGTGGCAAGCGCGGCAACCACCAGCGAGGCGTCGGCCAGGTCCATTGGTTGATCGGCATAGCGCTCGATCCAGTCCACCGCACGCACGAGTTCATCGCGGCCAAGTGGAAACAGCTCCAGCCCCCCGTTATCGATCCAGCGATACAGCGGCAGCGTGGCCGCGACCGAGGGCGCCAGATGGGAGAACTCGGTCAGCACCGCCCAGGTGGTGAGCAGGCGACCGCGATAGTTCTTCAGGAAAGTCTTGCTGGCTTCGTGAAACTTGTCGCGCTTGTCGGACAAGGCCACCAGCGGCCCGGTATCGACCAATATTGTGGTCATGCGCGACCGTGCTTGGCAGCGATCGCCGCATGCGCCCGTTCCTTGTAGCTACCCGCCGCCTCGTCGCCATCGACACAACCGATAAACCCCGCCGCCTCGGCGCGTTCATAAGGCGTGGCTTCCGATTCGGCCAGGCTGAAACGCTGCTCCAGCAGTTCGATGATGACTTCCGACTTGCTGCGTTGGGTTTCCACGCAATAAGCGGCCAGCGCCTGTTCGACGCGGTTGGGTAGACGGACGCTGGTAGTCATGATCGGCTCCTTGGCAATGAATTTGTATTAACGGTAATACATGATTACGGAAATGGCAAATCAGGCTTTCTCACGCCGAATCGCCGCGCCCAGTGCATTGAGGCCGGCTCCGACATTTTCCTGATGCCGTCCCGCTTCGAGCCCTGCGGCCTCAACCAGCTCTACAGCTTGCGCTACGGCACGGTGCCCGTCGTCCATGCCACCGGCGGCCTGCAAGACACCGTGGAAGACGGCGTCACCGGCTTCGTCTTCCACGAACCCACTCCGCATGCGCTCTGGCTGGCTATCGACCGTGCCTTGCACACTTACGCCGACCCGAAGGCGTGGCAACGCATGATG
>JAUYET010000062.1 GCA_030691265.1 Pseudomonadota bacterium | reverse complement strand
TCGATGTTCATGTTCTTGGTTTCGAGCGCGTCCTTCGGAATTTCGTCGAAGATCTTCTGCGCGTCGAACGGGCCGTAGTAGTCGCCGACACCAGCGTGGTCGCGGCCGACGATCAGGTGCGAGCAGCCGTAGTTCTGGCGGAACAGGGCGTGCAGCAGAGCCTCACGCGGGCCGGCATAGCGCATGTCCAGCGGGTAGCCGGCCTGGATCACGGTGTTGGGGGCGAAGTAGTTTTCGACCAGCACGCTGATGGCTTCGGAACGGACTTCGGCGGGGATGTCACCCGGCTTCAGGGCGCCCAGCAGGGAGTGGATCAGCACGCCATCCATGGTTTCGATGGCGATTTTGGCCAGGTATTCGTGCGAGCGGTGCATCGGGTTGCGGGTCTGGAACGCGGCAATCTTGGACCAACCCATCTTCTCGAAAGCGGCGCGAGTCTCGGCAGGCGTCATGAACTGGTCGCCGTACTCTTCCTTGAAGGTGCCGGTAGACAGCACTTTGACCGGACCGGCCAGGTTGATCGCACCTTGGTCCATCACCATCTTGACGCCAGGGTGCTCCTGATCGGTGGTCTTGTAGACCATCATGCATTCATGGCCCTTGTCGATGCCGTAGATCTCGGTCACCTTCATGGTGCCCATGATCTCATCGCTGTCACAGTTCACCAGCGCAACGTCCTGGCCCAGGCTCAGGGTTTGCGCAATATTGGCATCGGTGGACAGCGTGACGGGAATCGGCCAGAACAGGCCGTTGGCCATCTTGTAGCCATCGCATACGCCCGCCCAGTCGGCATGGGTCATGAAGCCGTCCAGCGGGGTGAAGCCGCCAATGCCCATCATGATCAGGTCGCCGGTCTCGCGAGATGACATCTTGATCTTGGGCAGAGACTGAGCGCGAGCCAGTTCAGCTTCACGGGCGGCGCCTTCAAGCAGCAGCGGCTTCAGTTCGCCACCACCGTGGGGTTTCACGAGACGGGACATGCGGGCTCCTAAATGGGTTGATTAGAAAAGGCTGATAAGCCGAATGGGCGGCGAGGATAGCACCCGTCCCCAGCCCTAACTAATCAGACTTATTTCTTTGCAAATAAATTTTTTTTGGGACACGCCCATCCTGATAGCCCGCAGTTTTAGTCCGAATTTCAATAACGCTACACGCTGGACAGCTCGGTCCGGCCCCCCGGTTGTATTTTCCGGATGCGATGGAGACCGGGAAAACACGGGCTTTGCGCGATCCGGATCGAGAGGCAGCCGCCGCCATCACGCTACGTGGCGGTGGTTGCCGTCGCATTCTGATGTTAGAACGTCGATCCTGTTTCGCACGCAACGTGCGCAACCTATCACCACTCCGCAACCCGGTCGTTTTATCCTCGACCCCTTTTCCAGGCTGAAAAAACGATGGATTTGATTCTCTGGCGCCATGCCGATGCACAGGATGATGAGGCGGATATGTCGCGGGCGCTGACCGCCAAGGGCCGCAAGCAGGCACAGCAAATAGCGGCCTGGCTGCACGCACGCCTGCCGGAGACGACGCGTATCCTGGTCAGCCCGGCCGTGCGTGCGCTACAGACTGCGGACGCGCTTGAACTCGCCTATGAAGTGGTTGCCAACATCGCTCCGGGCGCAGTGGGTGTGCAGGTTTTGAGTGAAGCCGGCTGGCCTGATGCGCACGGCACTGTGTTAATTGTGGGGCATCAACCGACCCTGGGAGACGCTGCAAGTCTGTTGTTGTTTGGCGAAACCAGCACCCTGAGCATCAAGAAAGGCGGCCTGCTCTGGTTGACCAACCGTGTGCGCGGCAGTCAGCCGCAAACCATATTAAAAGCCGCGATGTCACCGGAATTAACCTAGAAACCGTGCTTATCCGGTTAACACACCCACCCACTACCGGTAGTGACGTAGGTTGGGCAAAGCGAAGCGTGCCCAACGAACCGGTGCGATGTTGGGCACGCTTCGCTTTGCCCAACCTACGGCGCTGCGACCACTGGCCTTGAGCAAGCCGGCAATGACGGAATCGAG
The DNA here is from genome assembly GCA_030691265.1 of Pseudomonadota bacterium. Lineage (GTDB taxonomy): Bacteria > Pseudomonadota > Gammaproteobacteria > Burkholderiales > Thiobacillaceae > PFJX01. The sequence continues at coordinate 1,682 of JAUYET010000062.1, read as the reverse complement.
GTTGCCCGCGATCTGATCAAGGCGCCCAAGGGTCGCCAGGGTACGGTGTTTCGCTTTCCCCGCATCGTCTCGATAGGCTTCGACGAGTTGGAGATATTGGCGGGGACCGGAGCGGGTGATCTTGATGAACATGCCTCGACATTATCACCGCCCGCTTGCTTGTCAAATAAAGCACAAGAAACAGAGCCTCTTGCAAAACCCCCATTGCGTTTTTAATTATTCGCTTCGAAAGGCGAAAGTGGGGGGTGCGGGCGTGCCATTTCTGGCATGATGAAGTTCTCTAAACAAACACCGAACGCCCGCGAAATGGATGCTAATCGACGCGAATTGATCATGCAACGGTGGAATGTAATTCAGCACGAATTACTGCCTGAACTGAGAAACGATGTGGGCCCGCTGACGCCTCCGCTGGAGAAAGTCATCCATCTCCTGGAATGGGTGCGTATCGAGGAATTCACCGGGGCCGGATGGTGTGGTGTGGGGCGCCCTCCGCATGAACGCGCCTGGCTGGCGAACGCCTTCGTAGCCAAAGCCGTGCTGGGGCTGACAACTACGGCAGCGCTAATCGAGCGCTTGGAGATAGATCGCGCCCTGCGGCGCATCTGCGGCTTTCCGATGTGCAAGAAGCTGCCATCAGAAGCCACCTTCTCGCGCGCCTTCGAAGAATTTGCCGAAGAGCGACTGGCGGAACGCGTTCATGAGGCGCTCATCACGGAGCACCTGGGTGACGAATTGATCGGCCACCTTAGCCGTGATGGCACCGCCATCATTGCGCGCGAGCGCCCGGCGCGAACCGCTGTCGAGTCGCCCGCAGACACGGCACAGCCTGACCTGCTCTCCACTCAAGCTGAGACTGCGTCGGGGGCGTCAGCAAACCCACCGGCAACACCGGCCCCGACGAAGAGGCGGGGCCGCCCCCGGCGGGGTGAAACGCGTCCCCCGGCCAATGAATCGCCCATTCAGCGCCAACGCAAGCAGACTTTGGCGCAAATGCTTGAGGAAATCCCCACGGCATGCAATCGCGGCACGAAGTGCAATGCCCAGGGGTACAAAATCAGCTGGAACGGCTACAAGTTGCACATTGATACCGCCGACTGCGGCGTGCCGATCGCCGCGTTGCTATCCTCTGCCTCGATGCACGACAGCCGTGCCGCCATTCCCTTGTCGCTGATCAGCGTTGATCGCGTGACCAATTGCTACGATGTTATGGATGCGGCCTATTGCAGTATCGAGTTGCATGAGCACTGCCGTAGCCTGAATCATGTTCCCTTGATCGACCACAATCCGCGCGGCGGCGAGAAAGAGGAATTCGAGCCTGCCGACGCGATTCGTTACAACGAGCGCACCGTCGCCGAACGCAGCAATGCCAGGCTCAAGGATGAGTTTGGCGGCAACACCCTCCGGGTCCAGGGCGCCACCAAGGTCATGAGCCACCTGATGTTCGGCATCCTGGTGCTGTCCGCCGATCAACTGATGCGATTGCGACAATGATCGTAGCCCCTCTTCCTGTTTCTCAACCCCATGCCTCTGTCGATGCAGGGCTCTGTTCGAGATTAGCCATGAATTACCGACTCTCAGGATAAGAAAACCGCCGTAGTTGCACCGAATCTATTCAAAAATCGCCCTGAATAGGCGAGTGGCGCAGTCGGGTATTTTGTTTTTTGGGGTTTTGCAAGAGGCTC
>JAUYET010000052.1 GCA_030691265.1 Pseudomonadota bacterium | reverse complement strand
GTGGCTGGGCATGGGGCGTATCCCCGGCGCCGACCGCTACACCAAGTTCCAGGTGCCGATGATGATGGTGCTGACGGTGGGTTTCCTGGTGTGGGCGACGCCGCGTTCGATCATCGCCTCCGGCTCCGAGATGGCTGCGATGGGCGGCTCGCACCATCCTTTCCTCGGGCTGTTCGGGGTGATGGCGGCGAAGAACACGGCGGTCAACCTGAGGATCCTCACCACCTTCATTTCCTTCATGCTCTACCGGCGCGGCAACCGCATTCCCACCGTGCCCTGGGCGAAAATCGGCAAGGCCGCGCAGGTGCTGGCGGTGGCCGCCGCCGCTGCGGTGGTGGTGGGTTACGGCATCTACAGCTACTTCGTGCCGTCGATTACCCGCATCGGTTTCTCGGTTTACCAGGTGGGCGCGGTACTGTCGGCGATGGCCCTGTTCGTCGCCATCGACATTCCACTGCTCAAGGGCGCGCGGGAAATCGGCCCGATCCAGTGGGGCAAGATACCGGCGCGCTCGCAATACGCGCTGTTCTTCCTTGCCATCAGCTTCACCTGGCTGATGGGGCTGATGGGCTACATCCGCTCCGGCATCCGCCAGTACTGGCACGTCTATGGCCGCATCATGGACGAGAGCGCCAACGCCTACACCATGACCCATGGCCAGGCGACGCTGATCGTCTCGGGCATCGTCATCATTTTCTTCCTGCTGGTCTCGGTGGTGTTCGCCCTGACCATGCGCCAAAAGGAAAGCCGTACAAAGACAGTCACGGAGTCCGCGCAATGATCCGCACATTCATCAAGGCATTCATTTTCATGCTGGCCGTGGTCAGCCTCTATGCCTGGGTCGGCCAACTGGTTCCGCAGTTCGAGGAACAGCCGCCGAAGAAGAAAATCATCACCCCGCAGACCCCGCCGGACGAACTGCTCGCCATCGGCCAGGAAACCCTGCGCGGCAAGGGCGGCTGCCTGATCTGCCACAAGGATCAGGACGCCGGCAACGAACGCGGCCCCGATCTGCGCAAGGCTGCCGCCGCAGCGGCGACGCGCAAGCCGGGGATGGGCATGGAGGAATATTTATTCGAATCGCTGTTGCACCCGGAAGCCTTCCTGGTCCCCGGCTATCCCAAGATGATGCCGCCCGCCGACAAGCCGCCGGCCAACCTGAGCAAAGCCGAGATCAAGGCGATGATCGCCTATCTGCAATCCCTGTCTGGCATGGCGCCGACGGTCAAGGTGCTGGCGGAAGACGCCCAGGCCAATGCTGCCACCGGCCCGGTGCATCGCGGCAAGGAGTTGATGGGGACTTACGGCTGCGTCGGCTGCCACAAGCTGGAAGGCGCGGGCGGCGAAATTGGCCCGGAGCTGACCAAGGTCGCCGCCAACCGCGAACCCGCCGACATCCTGAACAAGATCGTGAACCCGGCAGCATGGACCACGCCGGGCTTCCAGGCCGGCATCATGCCCGCCGAGCTCGGCAAAAGCATCCCGGAAGGCGACCGGCACGAAATCGTCGCCTACCTGGCCGGGCTTTCCGGCAAGAGCTACAGCGCCACCGGCGCCACCTCGCCATGGTCGCACGAGGGCGTGCGTCTGGGGCTGGTAATACTGGTTTTCAACATCGGCATGTTGATCGCGCTGGCGTTGGCGCGGCGAAGCAACAAGGCATCGGAGCAAACGCATGGCTAAGTGGACATTTCCCCTTTCTCTCGGACTTTGGCTGGCGGCGTTCGCTGGACTGAAATTCGGCATCCGCCCGCCGATCCCGGCCTCGGTGCTGATGATCTACATGATGCTCATCAGCGTCGGCATCCTGGTCTTCGTCGCCGCCGACGAAAAGCGCTTCCGTGGTTTTCTCGCACCGCTCAAGGCAGTATTCGAGGGGCGGGTGTCAACCGTGGTGCAAATTCTGGTGATCGGCGCTATTCCCCTGCTGCTCGCCGGAGGCGTGTATCTGCGCATCGCCCCCGATTACGATTCGCCGTTCGAGCCGCGCGTGGTACACCCCGAGCCGCCCAGCCAATTCGTTTTCAAGGGACAGCGCATCGACCAGTTGACGCTGAAGAACCCGCTGCGCGAGGGCGGCGATGCCGCGAAACTGGCCAAACTGACCAATGAGGGCAAGACCATTTATTACCAGAACTGCTTCTACTGCCATGGCGACGCGCTCGCCGGTGACGGCCATTTCTCACAGGCGTTCCACCCCATTCCGGCCAATTTCCGCGACGTCGGCACGATTTCCATGTTGCAGGAATCCTATGTCTTCTGGCGCGTGTCCACCGGCGGCCCCGGTCTGCCCAAAGGCGCCACGCCGTGGAATTCGGCGATGCCGGTGTGGCAGAACATCCTCACCGAGGAAGAAATCTGGAAAGTGATTCTCTTCATCTATACCGGTTCCGGCTCGACGCCGCGTACTTGGGAAGAAGCAAGCGGAGGAACCAAGCATTGAACCCGACCAACCCTTTCACACATATCCTGCTGACGCTGTCGCTGGCCGTTTTCTGTTCCGGCGCGGCGGTGGCAAAAGTATCGACGGAACCGGTCAAACCGACGCCGGTTGCGGCTAATCCCGAGGCCGGCAAAAGGCTCTACGAGAACAATTGCGCCCAGTGCCACGGCGCGGACGGCAAGGGCGACGGCCCGGCGGCGGATTTTGTCTATCCCCGGCCGCGCGATTTCAGCCTGGCGCTGTTCAAGGTACGCACCACCCTGTCGGGCCAGTTGCCCACCGACCACGACCTGTTCAAGGCCATCAGCAAGGGGCTGCCCGGCACTTCGATGCCGGCCTGGGAAAAATTCCTCAGCGAGGAAGAACGCTGGCAACTGGTACACCACGTCAAGACTCTGGATACCATGGGGCTTTTCAAGGAAGAACCACCCAAGGAACAGGTGGTCATCTCCAACCCACCCAAGGTCACCGACGAACTGGTCAAGCACGGGGCAAAGGTGTTCCAGGATAAAAAATGCTGGCAGTGCCACGGCCAGTCCGGGCGCGGCGACGGCCCCTCCGCCGAGGGCATGAAGGACGACTGGGGACAGCCGATCCGCCCGGTGAATTTCACCAAGAGCTGGACCTTTCGCGGCGGCTCCAACCTGGAGGACATCTACCGCACCTTTACCACCGGCTTTGACGGCACCCCCATGCCGTCTTTCGCCGAAACCATCAAGGAAGACGACCGCTGGGCGCTCGCCGCCTACGTCAAAAGCCTGGCGCGGGAGATCAAAACCGGCCAGGTGGTGAAGGCCAAACACGTCGCCGGCGATCTGCCCAAGGATCCCTACGACAAAGCCTGGGAGCAGGCCGGCCAGCTCGACGTGCTGCTTGCCGGACAGATCGTTCTCGAACCGCGTTGGTTCAAGCCAGCTCACGACACCGTCGGCGTACGCGCGCTGTATAACGAACGCGAAGCCGCCATCATGATGGTGTGGGACGACGGCACCCAGAGCAAGGGCGACAACGGCAAGCCCGCCGACCAGGTGGCGCTGCAATGGCCGCAGGAAAAAGCGGCGGGAAACGAGAAACCCTACTTCGTGCTGGGAGACCGCCAGAATCCGGTGGATTACTGGCGCTGGAATGCCGCTCAGGGGCTGGCGCGGCAGATATTTCAGGGGTATGACAAGGCAGCGCCGCATGGCGCCGATGGCGTCGTCGCCGAGGGCGGCTATAAGGATGGTCAGTATCGGGTGATTTTCCGCCGTCCGCTGTCGGCAAAGTCGGACAAGGAATTGTCCTTTGCTCCCGGCGCCTATGTGCCCGTCGCTTTCCACCTGTGGGACGGCAACCAGGGCGAGGAAGGCATGAAAATGGCCATTTCCACCTGGCATTACCTGCTGCTCGAACCGCCTACGCCGGTCACGGTTTACCTCTGGCCGCTGGGCATCGGCTTCCTGGCGTTGGGCGGCGAACTGGCGCTGCTGCGCCGCCTGCGCCTGCGTCGAAAATCGCCGAGTTGAGGAACAGTCGATGCCATTAGATTCTTTCGCCCTCGCCGTTATCGTAACGGTCTTTTTCGCCGCCGCTTTCGGGCGTTTGCGCGCAGGCGCCGCCCGTCGTTCGCACCAGTGGTTCGGCTGCACGGCAGCGCCGGCATCGCGCGAGCGCTGGCGCATGGCCGTTTATGCCGGCCTGGCCGGATCTGCCATGCTGCTGGCCGGGCCACCCGCTCATGCCGGCGCGGACGGCGGCTACCAGCGCGTGGAAATCAACGGGACGGCGCCAAAATTCACCCTCGCCGACCAGGACGGCAAGCGGGTTTCCCTCGCGGATTTTCGCGGTAAGGTGGTGATCGCCATCTTCATGTACACCCAGTGCAAGGACATTTGCCCCACCATGCCGCAAATCCTGACGCGGGTGGATAACTGGCTGTCGCCGGAAGAAAAGGCCAAGGTGCGCTTTGTCGGCATCAGCATCGACCCTCGCCGCGACACCCCGGAGCGCCTGCGCGAATTCATGAAGGGACATAATCTCGACCCGTCGCGCTGGACGTTGCTGACCGGCTCGCTACCCGAGATCGCCAAAGTTGTCACCGATTACGGCGTGGTGGTGCGCCCGGACGTTCAGGGCGATCTGGTGCATAACGCAGTCTATGTCGTCATCGACCCCAAAGGGGTTATCAGGTCGGAGTTTCATGGACTCTTCTCGCCTACCCAGGAAATCGTCAAGGACGTGCGCAGCCTGCTCGTTGTGCCATCCGTCAATAAAAGGTGACCATCATGTATCGTTCCATCTACCTGCCCCTCGATAACTCCGCCCATTCCCTCAAGGGGGTGGAAATCGCCATTGCCCTCGCCACAACGACCGGCGCCGCCCTGACCGGCAGCCACGTCTATGCCGCAAAATTGCATGACCGCCGCTTCCGTCAGATGGAAGGCGGACTGCCGGAACCTTACCGCAAGGAGGAAAAGCTGGTGGAGCAGCGCGACATTCACGACGACCTGATCACGCGCGGCCTCGAAGTGATCAGTGATTCATTTCTCGACGTATTTTCCAGTCGTTGCGCTGCGGCGGGGATCAAAGGTCGGCGCGTGACGTTGGAAGGCAAGAACTGGCAGCGCCTGGTGGAAGACATCGCCACCAGTGACTGCGATCTGGTGGTGATGGGTGCTCTGGGCTTGGGCGTTGTGCCAAGCTCCCAGGTGGGCAGCGTGTGCGAGCGGGTGGCGCGCCGCCTTGACCGCGACCTGCTGGTGGTGCGGCAGGTGGAGGATGCGCCCGGCCCCATCGTGGTCGCCCTCGACGGCAGCCCCCAGTCCTGGGGCAGCCTGCTGATAGCTCTCGATCTGGCCGAAACCTTCGGCCGCGAAGTGGAAGCTGTCTCGGCCTTCGATCCCCACTTTCACTATGTCGCCTTCAATAGCATCGCCAAGGTGCTGTCCTCCGAGGCGGCCAAGGTATTCCGTTTTGAGGAACAGGAAAAGCTGCACGAAGAAATCATCGACTCCGGGCTGGCGAAGATTTACCAGGGCCACCTGGACGTGGCGGCGCGGCTGGCCGCCGAGCGGGGCGTGCCGCTCACTTTGAGGCTCCTGGCCGGCAAGGCTTTCGAGCAACTCTTGCATTATTGTCTGGAACGCCAGCCCTGGCTGCTGGTGCTGGGGCGCATCGGCATCCATTCCGAGGCCGGCATGGATCTGGGCAGCGCCACGGAGAACCTGCTCCGGCAGGCGCCCTGCAACCTGCTGTTGTCGGCCCGTTGCTTCACTCCGCCGGAGGATCATATCGCCGACATCACCATGGCTTGGACAGAAGAGGCGGAAGCGCGCATGGCTCGGGTGCCCGACTTCGCGCGCGGCATAGCGAAGAAGGCGGTGGTCAAACATGCCTTGGCCCAGGGTCATACCGTGGTGACTTCCGATGTGATTGATGCGTGCATGTCTTCCATTCCATCCGGCGCCGTGGCTCGTCATGCGGCCAAGCAGGAAGAAAGTCCAGCCGCCTACAACGGGACATCTGGAGGCGGGAAATGCCCTTTCGGCCATGTTGGGTAGGGTGGGCACGTCTTTGTGCCCACGCGGTCAGCCAGCTATTTCCGCGTGGGCACAAAAAACGTGCCCACCCTGCCAAGTTTGGCGCTCTTGCGCCCTCTGTGTATGGCGGTTTGAGAAAAGGTTTTTAGGATGAACACAGCCCCCCAGATCATTTCCTGGAACCTGACGCGCGTCTGTAACCTGGCCTGCGCTCACTGCTATCTGGATGCCGTCCAGCGCAGGCGCGAGGCAAGCGACGAACTCACGTTGGCCGAAGCCGAGGATGTTGTTACCCAGATTGCCGCAACCGCGCCGGGCGCCATGCTGGTGCTGACCGGTGGCGAGCCGCTGCTGCGCCGCGACCTGGAAACCATCGTCGCGGCGGCGGCGCGCCAGGGGCTGATGCCGGTAATCGGCACCAATGGCACCCTGCTCGACGCGGCTCGCGCTGGAGCATTGCGGGCGGCTGGAGCGATGGGCGTAGGGATCAGCCTGGATTCGGTCGAACCGGACTTCCACGACCGGCTGCGCGGACAAATCGGCGCCTGGGAAGGCGCCATGAGGGGTATCGAAGCGGCGCGGGCAGCCGGTCTTGCCGTGTTGATACAGACTACCCT
>JAUYET010000037.1 GCA_030691265.1 Pseudomonadota bacterium | reverse complement strand
TGGGTGTTGCCGACTTCGTAGTTGGTGCGCAGATCCTTGATGCGCGACTGGTCCAGCACGTAGCTGCGGATCTGGTGGCCCCAGCCGATGTCGCTCTTGGTGTCTTCCAGTTTCTGCTGCTCGGCCTGGCGTTTGCGCAGTTCGGCCTCGTACAGACGCGCTTTCAGCATCGACATGGCTTCGGCGCGGTTCTTGTGTTGCGAGCGGTCGTTCTGGCATTGCACGACGATGTTGGTCGGCACGTGGGTGATGCGCACCGCCGAGTCGGTCTTGTTGATGTGCTGGCCGCCGGCGCCCGAGGCGCGGTAGGTGTCGATGCGCAGATCGGCCGGGTTGATCTCGATTTCGATGGAATCGTCGACTTCCGGATAGACGAACACGCTGGCGAATGAGGTATGGCGGCGCGCGTTGGAGTCGTAGGGCGACTTGCGCACCAGCCGGTGCACGCCGGTTTCGGTGCGCATGTAACCGTAGGCATAGTCGCCGCTGAACTTCAGCGCGGCCGATTTGAGGCCGGCGATTTCGCCTTCGGATTCTTCCAATATTTCTACCTTGAAGCCGCGCCGCTCGCCGTAGCGCGCGTACATCCGCGCCAGCATGCCGGCCCAGTCCTGCGCCTCGGTGCCGCCGGAGCCGGACTGGATGTCGATGAAGCAGTTGGCGGCGTCCATCTGGCCGGAGAACATGCGGCGGAATTCCAGCTCGGCGACCTGCTTTTCCAGCTCGGCGACATCGGCCTCGACGGCTTCCAGCGTGTCGTCGTCGCCTTCTTCGCGGGCGAGTTCAAACAGTTCCAGATGCTCGCTCAGCCCTGCGCCGATCTTGTCCAGGTTGAGGACGACGCCTTCCAGTTCCTTGCGCTCGCGGCCCAGCTCCTGTGCGCGCTTGGCGTCGTCCCAGATTTTGGGGTCTTCCAGCAGGCCGGCGACTTCGGCTAAGCGGTCATGCTTGCCAGGGTAGTCAAAGATACCCCCGTAGCTCGTCGGCGCGGCGCGCCAGGTCGGCCAGGGAGGATTCGATCAGATTGAGGCGTTCTGCTTCCATGATGGGTCTCTGCGGGATTCGGAAAGCCGGTGATTATCCCGCTTCCGACTCCCGCGCTGAAGTGTTTTACGGCTCAGCGTTTTTTAGCTCAAAAATCGCGCTCGACCTTGAACGCGTTGATGAGAATGTCGCCCGCCACCATGCCGGCGCCGTGGTTGGCCGCATCGAAAATATCGCCCTCGGACCAGCCGGCGTCGCGCGCGGCTTGTACGTCGGCGGCGTTGACGCCGTTGGGGTCGCGCGTCACTTTCAGCACCAGACCGAGCAACGTTTTTTCCTTGTCGCTCAACGGGCTGTCATTGAAATTGGCGCGCGTGGCGGCGACCTGTTCGGGCGTCCAGCCGGCCATGTTGATCAGCATGCCGCTATTCATGTCGATGCAGTAGCTGCAATTCCCGGCCTGCGAAACCAGCATCCGGATGCACGCCGTCAGCGGCAAGGTCAGCGTGGGGTGCTGCATGATGCTGCTGTAATACGCCCACTGGTGCTTGAGCAAAAAAGGGCTGACGCTGCGTAGCTGCATAGGGGTGGGCACACGGCCCCATGCGTTTTGTATCTGGGCGTAGATTTCGGCGATTTCACCGGTGGCGGACTCGGGGGCGACTGTTTTCAAAAGGCTCATGAAGATCTCCTGGGGGTGGGGTGATGTTGAGGATCGAATCCAACGTCTGACGCGGGTTTTGTTGTCACGTCAGGCGCTGCCGAACTTTGCTTCAAGGTGTACTGCTGCATGCCGGGTCACGCCGAAGCGGTACGTGATCCCTGTCAGTGGTGCGAAAACGAGCGGGCCGACCCTGTGTCGTGGCGGAGACATCTCAACGACCCATTCCCTTCAGTTTTTCAGCGTGTCGAGAAATCGGCCCAGTTGCGCCAGGCAGCTGCGATAAGCCGCGACGGATTGGGTGTTTTTGCTCATTCCGATACAGCCTTCGAGCGCGGACACGATGAAGAAAGCGGTGTCTTCGGCATGGACCTCGGCGCGCACCTCACCGGCCGCTTTGCCGCGTTCCAGCGCCTGCGCCAGTACCGTGACCCAGTCTTGAAACAGTTTGTTCAGATGCAGGCGAAAGGTTTCGTCGACCGGGCTCATTTCCTGCATCAGGTTGTTCAGCGGGCAACCCAGCACCACAACCCAGGGTTCGGTTTCCGACGACTTGGCCGCGAACATCGCCTGCATGGCCGCGAGCGGCTTAAGCGTTGCCGTCAGCGGTTCAAACATCATCGCGGCCAAGCGTGGCCGAATCGCTTCCTCGATGACGGCCAGCCCCAGCGCTTTCTTGTCCGGGAAATGGTGGTACAGCGCGCCTTTGGTGTATCCGGTATCGGCGAGGATTTGGCTCAGCGAGGCCGCCTGGAAGCCGTTGCGATGAATCTCGGCAAAAGCGGCTTCCAGCAGCTTTTGCCGGGTCAGGTCGGGGGTTTTTGTGTTTGAGTTCATGGCTTCATGATACGTACCGGTCGGTATGTGTCAAGAAAAGAATTCAGCCGCGTAGGATGTGGTGAGGTACGAACCGCATCGTTTTTGGTGATGCTCGTTGTCGCGGGCGATGCGGTTTCGCTGCGCTCTCACCACATCCACGGATGGATCACGCTTCTATGGATTGTTCGGCTAACGATGCCGCTGCGCCCGCAATGCAAACCGGGCCGGGTCGATGGCGTCGGCCTGATCGCCTGCCAGTGGCGACGGTTCGGCGTCGATCACGCAGGCCAGGTGTTCGGCCAGCAGGCTCGACCAGACCAGCCCGCGCGAGCCCAGGCCGAGCAAGCCGAACAGGCCCGCGTGGCGCGGGAAGGTGTTGAAGCGCACGCCCACTTTGAGTTGCGCGGATAAATCGGGCAGCGCCCCGGCCAGCGGCAGATGGTCGGGCGTGGTGGCGCGGAAGCCGACCCGGCCGGTTAGTTCGCCGGGATCGAAGGCGTGCGCCGCGCTTGGCAGCATCCGGGCCAGGCGAAGCAGGTTTTCGGCGTGCTCGCCGGCACGCAGTTCGGTATCGAGCCCGTCTTTGAGATACGACGCGCCCAGGCAATGCACGCCGTTCAGCGCGGGCGTCAAATAGCCCTCGGAACAGGCCGCATGCGCCAGTTTCGGCAACATGCCCGCGTCGAGGTGGCTGACCTGGCCGCGTACCGGCGTGATCGGCAGGCCGGCCGTGTGCGGCAGTTGCGTGGCCCCGGTGGCGAAAATCACCACGGGCGCTTGCGCCACGGTTTCACCGGCGGCGTCGAGCAAACGCCAAGCATCTGCGACACGTTCCAGATCGGCGATCTCGACGCCGCCCTGAAAATGGATATTGCCGCAGCCTGAACTCAACCAGGCCCGGCACAGGCTGGGCGGGCTGGCCCAGCCGCCGTGGGGAAACCACCAGCCGCCACGGGCGGCTTCTGCGCCCAGGCGTCGGCTGGCATCGGCCTGATCGAGAAATTGCACGAAGGCTTCCGGATATTCGTTGGCGGCGAGCCAGTCGCGCTGCAAGGCCTCGTGTTCTTCGTCGCGGGCGATCTGGAGGATGCCGCCGAGGTTGCGGCGCGGCGGATGGCCGCGATGATCGAGCCGCCGCCAGGGTTGATTGAGGTACAGAAAACAGGCGCGATTCAGGCGCGAGGCCAGATTGTCGTCGCGCGACAACATCGGCCGCAGGATGCCGGCCAGATTGCCGGAAGCTTCCCCGGCCGGTTCCGGGTGTCGATCCAGCACGACGACGCGCCAGCCGCGCACGGCCAGGCGTTCCGCAATCGCGCAACCGGCCAGGCCCGCGCCGATGACGACGGCCTGGCGCTGGCCGATTTGCGGCGGGTTTTTGGCGAGTTTTGGTCGGTCGGCGATTTTTCCGGCCAGCATTTCGCTGTTTTCGCCGAATCCCGGACGTTGCTCGAACACGAAACCGACTTCATGCAGCGTCTGTTTCACCTGGCTGGCGACACACCGGGTCGCGAAAGTGGCATTCGGCGCGGCCAATTGCGCGCAGCGCCGCAGCAGCGCCGGCGACCACATTTCCGGATTCTTGTCCGCCTCGAAACCATCCAGATAGAACGCATCGATGCTGGCGCGCAGTTTGCGCAAGCTGGCTTCCGCATCGCCCAGCAGCAGCGTCAACACCACCCGTCCGGCGGCGAATTCCAGGCGATGAAAGCCGGGCATCGACAGCGGCCAGCTATTGCGCAAAGCCTCGGCGAGAAACTCCAGTTCCGGCCATTTGCCATGTAAACGCGCCAAGTCCTCGACCCGGAACGGATGCAACTCGGTCGCCAGGTAGTGCAATTTTTGCGGCCGTTGCGGGTCTTCGCGCCAGGCCGCCCAGGTGGCGAGAAAGTTGAGGCCGGCGCCGAAGCCGTTTTCCAGAAGCGTGAAATTGCGCTGGTTGCGCCAGCGTTCCGGCACGCCGTTGCCGTGCAGAAACACATGCTGCGCCTGGTCTGGCCCGCTGTCGGCGAAGGCTTCCGACACCGGCGCGGCGTCCGCTGCGCAAGCGAGGCGGGCGGGGCGTAACGAGGGAATCGGCATCAGCGTAAGGGCAGAGTCGGTTCAATGCATGCGATGCGCCGGCGCGGCGAATATCGCATCGAGATCGGCCGCATCTATCCAATAGTCGTGGTTGCAGATGTCGTCGCGCACATGGATTTCGCCGGCATGGCCTTCGCTTTCATCGTGCAGCATCGCGTCGCACTCGGCGCGGCCGAGACTGCGCAGCATGGCGTGGATTTTCTCCCAGTCTTGCGGGCAATGATGGCTGACCGGGCGCGGTGCGAATACGCGCACGTCCTCTGCCGGAAACAAACGGCGCAACAGGTCGAGCGGTGGCTGCGCCAGTTGTTCATCGGCTTGCAAGGTGCCCAACAGATGTTGAATGCGGTTCCAGCCATCGGCATCGTGCTGGGCGCTATCGGGAAGCTCGGTGTCCGGCATTTTTTGCAACAACAGGCCGACCGCGCGGGTGGCGTTGGCGGCCAGAATCAGCCGCGTCGGTTGTTGCTCGGACAGGGTCAGGTAGTGCTCGAAGATCGCCGCGACGCTGTCGCCCTGCATCGGCACGAAGCTCTGATAGGGCTGGCGCATCGCCACCGCATCCAGTGTCAGCAACAGTTGGCCGTCACCCAGCAGAGCGGGCAGCGCGGCATCCTGTCGCAAGGTCTGCGCATCCCAGCGCGCCATGCCGCGTATTTGCAATTGCGCGTCGTTGCCCCCGTCGCAATCCAGCACCAGCAAATTGATCGGCCCGGCGCCGCGCAACTGAAAAGTCATCCGCCCGGCTTGCTTGAGATTGGCCGCAATCAATGTCGTCACCGCGCTCATCTCGCCCAGAATGCGGGTGACATTGGCCGGGTAATCGCGCCCGGCAGCGAGGTCGCGCCAGGTCTTGTCGAGCGTAACCAGCGCGCCGCGTATAGCCAGATGTTCGAACAGGAAGGGTTGGACGCAATCGGTTTGCATGGGATCAGTCGTGGACGCAGGGGGCGCAATTTTATCGCCCTTGCCCGAACTGCGCGCCCCATGCATGACATGGCATGCGTCATGCGCGCCGGGGCATAATCCCTGGCCAAAATCAGCTCAGGGGAGCTGCCATGATCGAGGAAGCCCGCGCCCGTTTCGAGACCTTGAAAGCCGGCGGCATGTTGCCGTCGCCGCAGGGCGTGGCTCTGGCCGTGCTGGAATTGACGCAAAAACACGATGCCAACATCCAGACCCTGACCCATCTGGTGCAGACCGACCCGGCCATGTCCGGGCGCATCCTGCGCTACGCCAACGCGGTGCATGGCGGCAGCCTGCGCCACATCGCCTCGTTGCCGCATGCCATCGTTTTTCTCGGCCTGTTCCGGGTGCGCCAGATCGCCCTCGGTTTCTCCCTGATCGACCATTACCGCAGCGGCGCCTGCACCGGGTTCGATTACCTGGGTTACTGGACTGCCTCGCTGGCCACCGGCATCACCGCCCAACTGGTGTCCGCCCAGGCCCAGTGCCCGCCGGACGAGAGCTTTACCTGCGGCCTGCTTTCGGGCATCGGCCGACTGGGGCTGGCGACGGCGTTCCCGAACGAATACAGCGGCATGTTGCAAGAAAACCTGTCCGGCCTGGCCTTGCGTGAGGCGGAAATCGGCAGCTTCGGCCTCGACCATGCTTCGCTTTCGGCCGAGTTGTTGCTGGACTGGGGGTTGCCGGAAATCTTCTATCAGGCGGTGCGCTATCACGAACTGCCGACCGAAGCGCCGTTCGCCGCCGGCTCGCGCGCGCAGACATTGACCGCCGCGCTGCATTTCGCCGCCAAGGTCGGCTCCCTGCTCAATCTGGATGCGGCGCAACGCTGGGAACGCGTGCCCTCGCTGTACCACGCCGCCGCCCAGATCGGCCTGGAAGATCATCAGGTGCCGCCGCTGGTGGAAAGCGTGGTCGGCCAGTGGCAGGACTGGGGCCGCGAATTGCATTTGCCGACGCGCGATTTCAGCGACATCAAACTGCTGCTCGGCATGCCGCCCGACCCCTCGCAGGATGAAAACCTGTCCGTCCTGGTCGTACTGCCGATGCGGGTGGCGCTGATCACCCGCGACGCGGCGCATCTGCGCGCGCTGGCGGAAACCCTCGATGCCATGGGTCTCCTGGTGCAATTGGCGAGCGACCGCGATAGCGCCTTGCGCCTGCTGCAGGAAAGCCGCCCCGACGTGATGATGGTGGAACTGCTCGACAGCGGCGACGCGGCCGTGAAAACCCTGCGCGAATTGCGCGCCGGCGAGGGCGGCCGCCAGAGTTACTGCATCGCCATGATTCCGCCCGAAGCCGAGGTCGGCGTCGCCCGGCTGATGCTGGCCGGCGCTTCGGATTACCTGCTGCTGAATTACAGCGAGGCGGCGCTGCTCGCCCGGCTCAATTCGGCGCAGCGCGTGGTGGCCCTGCAAGGCGCGGTGCGCACCGAACGCGAATCGGTGATCCGTTCCTCCGGCGAGTGGGCCAGGAGCAACCGCCGTCTGCTACAGGAGGCGCTCACCGATCCGCTGACCAAGTTGCACAACCGTCGCTACGGCCTCGACCGTTTCGCCCAGGAGTGGTCCTTCTCGGCGCACAGCGATACCCCGTTGTCCTGCCTGATGCTGGATATCGATCACTTCAAACAGGTCAACGACCAGCACGGCCATGAAATCGGCGACCTGGTGCTGAGCCAGGTCGCCCGCGTGATCGAGCGCAGTTGCCGCAAGGACGATGTGGTGTTCCGCTACGGCGGCGAGGAGTTCTGCGTGGTCGGCCCCAACACCGCGCTGGCGGATGCCATCCAGTTGGGCGAACGCATCGTGCGCGAAGTGCGCGCAGACCGTTTCGGCGAGGACGAAAAACGCTTTCCGGTCACTCTGAGCGTCGGCGTGGCCACCCGAATCGAAGCCGACCGCGAACTGGAAGCCCTGCTCACCCGCGCCGACAAGGCGCTATACGCCGCCAAGTCGGGCGGCCGCGACCGGGTCGTCGCGGCGCGCGGCGAAGCCGGCTGATACCGTGTCGCAAAATGGCTGTCGGCGAGGGGCGTCATTCGAGTGCAGGACTGCGCTCAGGTTCTGGGGTCGATTGCCGATAGGGGATGTGTTCCTTTTTCGGTTTTGTCGCTTATGAATCCGGGCGAACAGCGTATTGCGATTGATCGGGTCAGGGTGGGGGTGTTCATCCGTCTGGACACCTGGATGGATCATCCTTTTCTATTCCGCAGTTTCAAGATTCGCAACGAGAAACAGCTCAGCGTATTGCGCTCTCTGGGCTTGAGCGAGGTGTTCTACACGCCGGAGAAAAGCGATGTGGCGCCGTTGCCGCAGTCCAAGGCGGCTCCCGTCGCGCCGCAGCCGGAGGCTGATCCTGAAGTGGCGGCGATGATGCAAGCCATGTGGCAGGAGAAACGCGAACGGCGCGAGAAAATCACGCAGCAACGCGAGGCCTATGGGCGCTGCGAAAAACAGTTCGTCGGCGGTATTGCGACGGTGAAAAATCTGTTGCGCAACCTGTTTTCCCAGCCGCACGAGGCGATCGAACAGGCGCAGAAACTGATCGTGGATATGGTCGATTCGCTGTTGGCCGAGAAGGATGTGCTGCTTCATCTGATGAACGCCAAGAGCGGCGACGAGGGCGCCTATTACCATGCGCTCAACGTCACCATGCTGGCCTTGATGCTGGGCCGCGAGGCGGGGCTGAACTCGGGCGAGATGTGCGCGCTGGGTTTGGGAACCTTGTTGCACGACATGGGCAAGGAGCGGGTGCCAAGCCAGGTTCTGTTGAAGAAAACGGCATGGACCAGCGCCGAGCGAAATTTCTATCAGCAGCATGTGGTGTATGGCGTGGAGCTGGCGGAAAAGCTGCCGGGTTTGCCGGCGGGGGCGATGGAGGTGATCGCGCTGCATCATGAAATGCTCGACGGCAGCGGTTTTCCCGGCGGCTTGAGTGGCGGCCGTATCGGCAAGCTGGCGTGCATCGCGACGATTGCGAATACTTTCGACAATGCCTGCAACCGGATCAATCCGGCCGATTCGCTGACGCCGTCTCAGGCTTTATCCGTGATGTTCAGGCGTGATCGAGCCAAGTACGACCCCGAGCTGATGCAGCATTTCATCCGTTGCCTGGGGGTTTATCCGCCCGGCAGCATCGTGCGCTTGAATACCGAGGCGATTGCGCTGGTGGTCAATGTGAACCCGGGAAAACTGTTGCAGCCGACGCTGATGCTGTACGACCCGACGATTCCGAAGGAAGAAGCCCTGCTGCTGAATCTGATGGATGAGCCGGATCTTTCGATTGTGAGCACCCTGCGGCCGGCGGAATTGCCGAAACCGGTTTTCGATTATCTGAGTCCGCGCAGCCGGATCAGCTATTTCAGCGAATCGGCAGCGCCGGCGCGGAAAGTCAGTCGCTAAGCTCGATTGCGCATGTGGTCGGCCACCTTCATGAAGGCTTTGTACAGCTCGCTCTTCAGCGTGTCGTCGGCGACGATTTCATCCAATGCCAGTTGCATGCAGTGCATCCACTGATCGCGCTCCGAATCGCCGATCGCAAATGGCAGATGGCGGCGGCGCAGCACGGGATCGCCGTGTTTGTCGGTGTAGAGCGGCGGCCCGCCCAGCCAGCCGGAGAGAAAATCGAATAGTTTCTGGCGCGAGCCGGACAGGTCTTCCGCGTGCAGTTTGCGGATGCCATAGGTCTCCGGCAGTGCGTCCATGTGGTCGTAAAAACGATCGACCAGTTCGCGCACCTTGGTCTCGCCGCCGATGTGTTGGTAATGGGTCAGGATGGTCATGGTATTTGTGAATGTTGAGTTGAATGTTGAGTTGGAAGTTGAGGCTGCCGGTTTTTAGCGGCTCAAGCGGCCAGAAAACCGGCGAATTATCCTGAAAACCGCAGTTGAAGCACTCGTAGGTGCGAATTTATTCGCACAATCAAGGACTTCGGTGCGAATAAATTCGCACCTACAGATATCTCGCAACACATTGAATCGTAAGAAATTTACCTGATTAGCAAGCTGCCTCAGCCGGCATGGAAATCGGGCGGCGAACCCCCGCCGCGAGAAGGGTAGTCGGCAAAGGATTGCCGACCTACAGCGTAATCGTAGGGCGGCAATCCCTTGCCGCCTCCACACTCAAACTGCCTTTTCGGCTGGCGACGCTTAGCTGAGGCAGCTTGCTATCGAGTGGTTGACCAACCCCCCGTCGGCTCCCTATCCTCGCGCAACCATTTCAGGAGTTGCTAATGAACGCCCTCGCCACCATCGCCCCCACGCCCGATCTCGCCAAGACCATGCATTCCATCATCCAGCGCATCGCCACCGGGCCGGAATTGTCGAAAGACATTTCCCTGGAAGAAGCCCGCCTGGGCATGCAGGCGATTCTGGAGAACGCCGTCGATCCGGTGCAGGCCGGCATTTTCTTCATCGCGCTGCGCATGAAGCGCGAGAGCAACGACGAGTTCAAAGGCATTCTCGATGCCATCCTCAACGCCACCCAGCGGGTGACCGCCGAAGTGGACGAAGTGGTCGATATCGCCGATCCCTACGATGGCTATAACCGCTGCCTGCCGGCCGCGCCGTTCCTGGCGCCGCTGCTGGCCGAACTGGGCGTGCCGGCGCTGTGTCACGGGCTGGAAGCGGTGGGGCCGAAATACGGCGTCACCGCCCGCCACGTCATGCGCGCCGCCGGGGTGAATGTGGATTTATCGCCCGCCGAGGCTGCCGCGCGTTTGAGCGATCCCGCGCTGGGCTGGACCTATATCGATCAAGCGCAATTCTGTCCCGCGCTGCACGACCTGATTCCGCTGCGTACCAAGATGATCAAGCGCCAGGCGATGACCACCATCGAAACGCAGGCCAAGCCGATCCGCGGCCGCAAGAAGACGCATCTGGTCACAGGTTATGTCCATAAGCCTTATCCGCCGATCTACGCGATGCTGGCGCGCCATGCCGGTTTCGATTCGGCGCTGATCATCCGCGGCGTCGAAGGCGGCGTGATTCCCTCGCTGCGCCAGGCCGGCAAAGCCACCCGTTATGACAACCACGGCGAGGAATACGAAATCGACCTCGACCCGGTCGAACTCGGCATCGAACAAACCGCGCGCGCCGTGCCGCTGCCGGACGACCTGCCGAAAACCGAACGCGCCGATGAAGTCGCCATCGCGGTCGACATCAAGGCCACTGCTGAAGCGGCGGCCAAAGCCGGCATGGCGGCGCTGCGCGGCGAGAAGGGCGCGACTTACGATTCCCTGGTGCTGACCGCCAGCCTGATCCTGCACCACGTCGGCAAAGCCGCTTCCTTCAAGGCCGCCGGCGAAATGGTGCGCGCGGCGCTGGATTCCGGCCGTGCGCTGAGTCGTGTCAAATGAAGCGGGTGAAGTAATGGCCTGGACTCCCGTCGCCAGGGCGGATGAACTCGGCATCGGCCAGATGAAACGCATCGCCCCGGCCGGCAAACCTTTGCTGCTGGTCAACGCCGAAGGCGGCTATTACTGCGTCGATGAAATGTGCAGCCACGAGGACTATTCGCTGTGGTTCGGCTGCGTCAAAGGCCGTTCGATC
Organism: Pseudomonadota bacterium; assembly: GCA_030691265.1. Lineage (GTDB taxonomy): Bacteria > Pseudomonadota > Gammaproteobacteria > Burkholderiales > Thiobacillaceae > PFJX01. The sequence continues at coordinate 1,451 of JAUYET010000037.1, read as the reverse complement.
AAATGCTCGCTGCACGGCAGCTATTTCGACCTAGCTAGCGGCAAACCGCTCAACGAACCCGCCGACTGCCCGCTGGCGACCTATCCCGCCAAGATGGAAGACGGGCAGGTCTGGGTGGATGCGGGATAGTGGAGTAATCGGGGCGCTGCCGCTTGAGTAAACCCCGTAGGGTGCGCCGCGCGCACCATTTCGCAGCGATCAACTGAAAGTTGCCCACTGTTGCTCGGCATGACGACTACGACGATGAATCCTCTTCGTAGGTGCGCGATTCTTCGATTGAATGTAGCCTAACAGGCTTCGTTCGTAGCCAATTAAACTACACAATGCTTGCCTCACTATTACTTGGCTCCTACCGCCAGAAGGTGCTTGCCTTGCTGCTATTGCACCCAGAACAGCGTTACCACGTGCGTGAAATCGCCCGGCTGACCGGCACCTCGGCCGGCACCCTGCACAAGGAACTGGCGCGGCTCGCGCTGGCAGGCGTGCTGGTTCGGGATGAGGTCGGCAATCAGGTGCGCTATGGCGCCAATCGTCAGTGCCCCATCTTTCCGGAGCTAGCCGGGATATTGCGCAAGACGGCGGGACTCGCGGATGTATTGAAGGAAGCCTTGGCCGACTTGAGTGGGCGCATCGCGTTGGCGCTGGTGTTCGGCTCGGTGGCGCGCGGGGAAGAAAGACCGCGCAGCGATGTGGATGTCTTGCTGGTGGGCGAGATCGGGTTCGCCGAAGTGGTGCGGGCGCTGCATGAAGCTCAGGCTCGCATCGGCCGAGAGATCAACCCGGTGGTGCTGTCGCCAGCCGAGTTTCGGCAAAAAGCGAGTGGGGGCGATGCCTTCCTCCTTGAAGTGTTGGGCAACGAAAAACTGTATCTGATGGGAGATGAGCATGACCTTGGAAAACTTGTTGGCGATTCGACGTCTGGTGCAGCATGAGGCCGGGCGCGCCGCTATTCTGAAGCTGCTGGCTGCGGCTCAGCGCAATCTGGCCGACGCCAAGGTCACTATGATCAGTCCGGAGAACCGCTTTGATGCCGCCTACAAGGCCATCCTGCAATGCGCGATGGCCGCGCTCTGGGCCAAGGGTTACCGCACTTCCACCAGCGAGCCGGGCCACCATCAGACGGCCATTCAGGCGCTGCCATTAACTCTTGCGCTGGACAGCGCCACCGTCATCGTCCTCGACGCGCTGCGTAAGCAACGCAATCTGAACGACTACACCGGCGACGGTGTCAACGATGCGCTGCTCGCCGAGTGCATCGCCCAGGCGGAATCTCTGTTACAGCACGCCCGTACCACCCTCGGAGTGTCTTGATCCTGAAAACCTCAGTTGTCGGATAAATTCATTACGATTCAATGTGTTGCGAGATATCTGTAGGTGCGAATTCATTCGCACCGAAGTCGTTGATTGTGCGAATAAATTCGCACCTACGAGCGCTTCAACTGCGGTTTTCA
>JAUYET010000022.1 GCA_030691265.1 Pseudomonadota bacterium | reverse complement strand
CCCCCTTCCCCGATCCGTCCTTGCTGCTGAAGTCCCTCGTCGTCCGCCCGGTCGAGCGCGAAGAGGAGGCGCGTTATCAAGCGCAGATGGCGCAGCACCACTACCTGGGCGCACTCCCGAAGATCGGCGAGACGATCTGGTATGTCGCCACCTGGCAGGATCAGTGGCTGGCGCAGATCGGCTTCTCGGCGGCGGCGCTCAAATGCGGCGCGCGTGATCGCTGGATCGGCTGGGACTTTCGCACCCAGTACGACCGCCTGCGGTTGATTGCCAACAACAGCCGATTCCTGATTCTGCCCGAGGGTCGCCTGCCGAACCTGGGATCCCGCGTGCTCTCGCTCGTGGCCCGGCGCATCGGCCGCGATTGGCAGGCTCGATTCGGGCATCCGTTGTTTCTCATCGAAACCTTTGTCGACCCGAGCCGCTTTCATGGCGGCGTCTATCGGGCCGCCAACTGGCTGGAATTGGGGTTGACCCAGGGCTATCGCCGCACCCGTGAGGGCTACAGCCCGGACGCCGATCAGCCCAAATGGGTCTTCGTGTTCCCCCTTGTGCACCCCGCCCGCGCCCGCCTGACCCACCCAGATCGCACCCTTCTCAACCTCACCGGAATCCCACGTCTCATGCTCAATGGCGAACAGATGTATGCGCTACCGCATTGTTTCAAAACCATCACCGATCCACGGCGCGCCCAAGGTCGCCGCCATCCCTTGCCGGTGGTGCTGGCGCTGTCCGCCGGGGCCATCCTGTGCGGCATGCGCGGGTATAAAGCCATCCACCAGTGGGCCGAGAGCCTGGGCCAGGCGGCCCGCGCCCGCTTTTGTTGCCGCAAGATCGATGGCCACTATGCCGTTCCCAGCGAATACGTCATCCGTGATTGCCTGGTGCGTATTGAACCCGGCGCGCTCGATGCCGCGCTCAATGCCTGGAATCGCGCCTGGGGCACTTTGGACGAGGCTTTGGCCCTGGATGGCAAAACCATGAAACAGGCGGTCGACGAGGCCGGCGAGCAGACCCACATCCTGAGCGTGGTCGGGCACCAGTCGATGACCTGCCACGCCCAAAAAAAGTCGGCACCCTGCCCGTAGCCGGTGGCGAGGAGGCCAAGCGCACTAACGAGATCGGCATGGCGATCCCCGTGCTCAAGACCTGCGCGCTCGCCGGCCGGGATGTCACGGCCGATGCCCTGCACACCCAGCGGGGACTGGCGGCGTTTCTCTTCAAAGAGGGCGCCCACTACCACTTCACCGCCAAGGGCAATCAGCCGACGCTCGAACGGGACATCGCGCTCCTGTTCGCTGAACGCCAAGCGGCTGATTTCAGCGAAACCGACGCTGGACATGGCCGCATCGAAACCCGGCGCATCTGGTGCAGTGCGCAACTCAACGACTATCTCGACTTCCCGCACGTCGCTCAGGTCTTTCTGATCGAGCGGGAAGTCATCCAGAAGAAAACCGACAAGATGTCCTGTGAAATCGCGCTCGGCCTCACCAGCCGACCCCCGAACGAAGCCTCGCCAGAACGCCTGCTGGCCATCAATCGCGGCCATTGGCAGATCGAAGCCATGCATTATCTGCTCGACTGGAACTACGACGAGGATCGCTGCCGCATCCGCACCGGCTTCGGCCCAGAAAACATCACGCGCCTGCGGCGCTTCGCCATCGGGGTGCTCAAGTCGTTCCAGAAGCCCGGCCAGTCAATCGCTTCGATGATGCGCAAACTCTGTCTGCGT
>JAUYET010000009.1 GCA_030691265.1 Pseudomonadota bacterium | reverse complement strand
CATTCGCGCTTCATGTTTGCTACGATCCATTTGGCTGACCTCCGTCGTTGCGATCCTGTCGTCGTCAAACTTCAGTAAAGCAACTTTCGGCTCGGTCAGCCCTCTTTTCTGCCACCTGGGGCTTAACTTAGTGCCATGAGGGACAGACCACGGTTTCCGATTTTTTAATCAGGTAAATAAATATGTTTTTTTGTCTGTCATGCCTAACGGGCGGTTCAAGCGGAGCGCGCGAAATGCCGGTTCACTTCGTGGTTGGCGCCTCGCGCGCGCCCGCTTAACCTAGACGTTGGGCGTCACTTGCTCTCGTGCTTTGCGCGCATCAATCCATTTCAACATATTGCACGATGTCCACATTGATTTGTTGTCCCCAAGCATATCCCGAAGCGATCTCCGGTCATTCGTATGAAACACCGATTCACGGATGTCGTAGAACAACTGCGACCACCACGGTACTAAAACAATCGACTTGGCGGCATTGACGTATATCAACCGCCTATCTGCTGGAAGTTGCATAAAGCGTTCCGCCAGTTCGAGACCGAGCCTTCGCCGCTCTTCTTCGGTATATCCCCAATACGTTTCTATGTCGTCCGCATCGGCCCACATCTTCACTGCGAGCGCCGCTTGCCTTGGCGTTACCCAATACTGTTTCACGAATACCCCAACTTCGTTTCCCATTTCATTTCTCCTTTGTCATGCCCAACAGGTCATTCAACCGGAGCGCGTACCGGCGGGGTTCACTTCGTGGTGGCGCTTGCGCCGCGCCCGGTTAATGAGGCGTTGGGCGTTTCCCCCGTCATTAGAAACCAAGCTAGGGCAATAGCCATGCGGCGGTTGCCCGTGTACCAGCCCATATCACGCGGCAATGTGCGCGGCCCGGATATGTCATGAATAACCACCAGAGCACAATCATAAATCGTTTCAAAGCTTGCGAGTGTGATGCACTGGGCATCACACTGACCGCCTTTGAACTTTTTGTTGTTCGCTGCGTGCCAGCGAACAGCATCGTTGATTTTAACGAGGTCATCCTGCGTGACCTCGTGCCTGAATGAATACGCCCACGACGTTCTTACCGTGTCCGATCGGTAATCGTCGTAGTCTCTGGTAACTGATATGTGTCCACCGTATTCCAACTGAAGAACCGCAAGTGTTGCAATTCCGCTTCCATCGTTCATTTCATTTCTCCTTTGTCATGCCCAACAGGCGCTTCAACGCGGACGGGCGAAAATGCCCGCCCGCCGGTTAAGCTAGGCGTTAGGTTTTACATCATCATCAACCGGAGGAATAGACCGTGAAAAAACCATCCCTGATAATCTGCTTGCTTTCTGACATAGACCTGACCACGCCATTTGCACAGCTTCTACGAAAAACAGAGCCATCAACAAAGGAATGCGTCGGCGGAGTTCTGCTTGCAAAAAACGTAGTCTTACTTGATCTTGCATCGCATCACGATACATATGTAAAACTGTGTTCAGCGTTCGTCTCCGCGCAAGCTCCTTACATTGTAGTTGCCATGAATCCGGAGGAGGCAATCGCGGTATTAACACCTGGCGTATCAATCTTCCAAGCTCTTGAATCGTTAAATGTTTCATGTATCCCTCTACCGAAAGATTAAAAACCTAACTGGCGGTTCAACCGGAGCGCGCGAAATGCCGGTTCACTTCGTGGTTGCCGGCTCGCGCGCGCCCGGTTAACCTAAGACGTTGGGCACCAGGGTAGCAACCATTCGTTCACTCAGAGAAGGACAGATCATGTCACGCAAGAAGCAAACAACAGACGACTTACTCAGTCAGGCTGATCCTGCTGCTTTCCCTGAGTATCTTCAAAGTATTGCCCAACGAATTGACAAGAACTATGAGTTCGTAAAAGAATACTTCAGCGGAAATAGCGGGCAAACCTATCAAATTCGATTAAGATCTGATGTAATCGTTTAGACCCCACCTCAAGTCCCCACCAAAGTAAGCTGTTGCCCAGGCGATTCAGCCGGGATGGGTGGCAAGGCTGGAGCGCTCAGTCCCTGACGGGCGGCATGAATGGCTTGGGCTAGCGTATGGGTGACGCT
>JAUYET010000004.1 GCA_030691265.1 Pseudomonadota bacterium | reverse complement strand
CCCCCGTAGGGCTTCCAGGCCCACCTTGGCCTTGAACTCGGGCACATGCACCTTCCGCTTCTTCGCTTCGCTCATCACTTTTCGTTCCTTATGCCATCACGCAGCTTAATCTGGTGTCTTGAAAACGGGGTCCACAATAGGTGCGCCGTGCGCACCGCTTTACGCTTAATGGTGCGCACGGCGCACCCTACGATTTCGTGGATCCATAGCTAATGGACAATCTCGGTTCAATTGAGTTGAATCCGGATGCCGAAGGGCACGCTGGCCTTGCCCTTGACCAGCCAGACCACCGGGTAATGCGGTTCGTGTTCCGGGAAGCGGCCTTGCGCATCGGTGAAATAGACCAGCAGATCGGGGCTGAAATGCTCCCGCTCCACCCACTCGAACAGCGGCCGGAAATCGGTGCCGCCACCGCCGCAGACTTCTTCCGGCAACCGCACCGACTCCCATAACGCGAAGCGCCATGGGCCGTTCGGGTCAAGCTGGTCGTCGCAGGCATGCAAGGTGACATCGGCGCGCACCTGGCCCTTGAGGGCGTCGATTTCACCGAGAAACTCCCGCAATTCCGCTTGCTGCACCGAACCACTGGTATCCAGAGCCACCACCACCTTGACGCTCTGGCTGTGCAGGCGCGGCATCAGGGCGGCGGCCTCGCGCCGGGAAGTGCGCTGAAAACTGTAGTCGTCGCGTGCCGCATTCATCATGTAACGCGCCAGCAGGGCGCGCCACGGCAGTTGCGGGGCCAGCAGGTTATCTACCAGGCGCATCAGCGATTGCGACAGCTTGCCGGCCTGGCGCGCAGCCTGGGCGGCGGCGGCCAGACGGCTCTTCCATTGCTCTTCGAGCTTGCCCGGGTCGGCAGGAGGCGATGGTGCGCTCTGGGGTTCATTCCCCTGCGCTGCCGCGTCCTCATCCTGTGCCTCGGAACGGCCGGAACTGCCGCCTTCCTGCTTTTCTTCAGAAGGCTCGCCCCGGCCCTCGCCGCCCTGTTCGTTCGAGTCGTTGTCGAACAAATGCGTGTCCTGGGTCTCCTCCGGTGGATCTTCATGCAGCACCGGATAGATTTCTTCCGCCGTCAGGCCTCGGTAAGCGGCGCTCATCAGGGCGTTGTCCGGCCCCCGCATGCGCTCGTCGTCCAGGATCATGTTCACTGCGTAATCGCAGGCCACATCCCAGCGGTGTTTCTGCCGATGGTTGCGCCGCGCGAAGTGCGACAGCGCGCAGTGCATGGCCTCGTGCGCCAGCACGAACTGGGTCTGTTCCAAGGTCAGGCGACCGATGTATTCGGGGTTGTAGTAGAAACTTTTTGCATCGGTGGCCGTGGTCTTGCACCACTTCGGGTCCGCCGCCTTCAACGGCAGGTGCATGACCAGCGAGCCGAGAAACGGCTTTTCCAGGATCAGCCGCGTGCGCGCGGCAGCGAGTTTGGTTTCGAGGGCGGGAAGGTCAGTCATGTCGGGGTCTCCGTCAGGGCAAATTTGTTCTCACGAAGCCTGCCGAGCAGGGGCGGAGTTTTTGGTGAGCCGCAGATAGTCGAGAACGATGCGGGGACGCAGACAGAGTTTGCGCATCATCGAAGCGATTGACTGGCCGGGCTTCTGGAACGA
>JAUYET010000001.1 GCA_030691265.1 Pseudomonadota bacterium | reverse complement strand
CGCAGGCTCGAAGAGCCGCCTAATGGATCATCTGGGATATTGCCCATCTGCGAGAACCGACATCAGGAAGCATGACCTGGTAGCCCGTGCCGATTTTCGGCGTTGAACCCGGTAGTGTGGAATGTGCCACGATGTTAGAATGTGCGCGACACTGCCATTCCCTGCCACCACCATGAAAACTCCGGCGATGTGCCAACATGTGAAGACCGGGACGCACGGAACCGATCATGGCTAAATCTTGATTCTCGATGCCGGCGCGTTGCTTGAACGCATGGTATCGCCGATTTTGGCAGTTCGCTTTTTCCAACCGAATCCTTTTTCTCAAATACCATGACTGAACTATCCCCCACCATCCAAGACGAAAACCAGATCATCACCGAGCGCCGCGACAAGCTGAAAAAACTACGCGAACAGGGCGTCGCGTTTCCCAACGATTTCGCGCGTAGCGACATGGCGGAGGATTTACACACCCGCCACGGCGTCAAGGAAAACGAGGAACTGGAAGGTGCGCCGATCACCGTAGCCGTGGCCGGGCGCATGATGTTGAAACGCGTGATGGGCAAGGCCGCGTTCGCCACGGTGCAGGACATGAGCGGGCGCATGCAGCTCTACATCACCGCCGACGGCGTCGGCGCGGAAGCGCTCGAAGCCTTCAAGCACCACGACCTGGGCGACATCTTCGGCGCGACCGGGACGCTGTTCAAGACCAAGACCGGTGAGCTCACGGTGCGCGTCACCGAACTGCGTCTGCTCACCAAATCGCTACGCCAGTTGCCGGAGAAATTCCACGGCCTGACCGACCAGGAGCAGAAATACCGCCAGCGCTACCTCGACCTGATCACCAACGAGGAATCGCGCAAGGTGTTCACGGTGCGCACCAAAACGATCCAGGCGATCCGCACTTTCCTGGTGGAGCGTGGCTACCTGGAAGTGGAAACGCCGATGATGCATCCGATTCCCGGCGGCGCCTCGGCGCGCCCGTTCAGCACCCACCACAACGCGCTGGACATGGAACTGTACCTGCGCATCGCGCCGGAACTGTATCTCAAGCGCCTGGTGGTGGGTGGCTTCGAGAAAGTCTTCGAGATCAACCGCAATTTCCGTAACGAAGGCTTGTCGACGCGCCACAACCCGGAATTCACCATGATCGAATTCTACGAGGCATACCGCGACTACAAGTACCTGATGGATCTGACCGAGGAAATGTTCCGCGAGACGGCAAAATCGGTGCTCGGCCACGCGGTGGTGCAATATCAGGGCAACACCATCAACCTGGGGCTGCCGTTCGACCGCCTGACCATCGTCGAAGCCATCCAGAAATACCATCCGGGCAAATTCAGCGACGAACAACTGCACGACCGCAAAGCGCTGATCGACACGCTAAAAGGCTTAAACGCCGCCTACAAGCCGACCGACGGCGTGGGCGGGCTGCAATTGTCGCTGTTCGAGGAGACCACCGAACAACTGCTGATCCAGCCGACCTTCATCATCGACTATCCGGCGGAAGTATCACCCTTGGCGCGGCGCAGCGACGCCAACCCGGCCATCACCGAGCGCTTCGAACTGTTCGTCGTCGGGCGAGAATTGGCGAACGGCTTCTCCGAGTTGAACGATCCCGAAGACCAGGCGGAACGCTTCATGGAGCAGGTGCGGCAAAAAGAATCGGGCGACGCGGAGGCGATGCACTACGACGCGGACTACATCCGCGCCCTGGAATTCGGCCTGCCGCCCACCGCCGGCGAAGGCATCGGCATCGACCGGCTGATCATGCTGCTCACCGACAGCCCGAGCATCCGCGACGTGATCCTGTTCCCGCAAATGCGGCCGGAATAATCCGGGTTAGCCGCAATACTGTTCATATAGCACGTTTCTTGCTGCATCTCCGTTACTTTTTGGACGGAGGTTTGAGGCGTGGCGCGAACGAAAGCAAAGCTGCCCGGCGGAGCAAGGCTGGCGGATTATCTTGCAATTGGATATTTGGCGATGAACTGTCCGATAGATCGAGTGCGCGCCGTGCTGGCGGCACATTCTGCCGGTAGTCAGCGGCAGCGGGCTTATGAAGAAGTGCTGCGCTGCGTCATCGAAAGCTTGCGGCAGTTGTGGGGCGATGCGAGCCGGTCTATCGGTTGGTGACCAAATTGGTTTGATCCCGCTGCCGCGGCCGTAGCGGAACTGGCCGCGCTGTATCACCGGCGCAGGAAGATCGAAACTGCGTTGGATGAAGCCAAGGTGCATCTGCTGGACGGTCGCACCACACTGCGCAGCAAAACGCCCGACCTGATCTTGCAGGAGTTCTATGCCCTGATGATCAGCCATGCCGCCATCCGGGACATGATGGTCGAGGCTGCCGGCTCCACAGGACAGGCCGCCGAGGCCCCCCTATCCGAATCGGACAAGACTCTTCCTTGCTTAGCAGGCGCTTCTAGAGTATCCTACGCACCCTTTAGAACTTGCCCTGTGCAGGTTCTTGAAAATCACCTCCGGAGAGGTGGATGAGTGGTTTAAGTCGCACGCCTGGAAAGCGTGTTTGGGATAATATCCCAACGGGGGTTCGAATCCCCCCCTCTCCGCCAGTTAGCCTGGCCCCTTCCCACGGAAGGGTTCTTTGTTTTGAAATGATCGCCTTGCATGATCCGCTGCACGATGTCCGGGGCCAGGAATGCGAGGTAGATCACCCGCGTTACATACGAACTGGTCACCTTCGCCTCTCGTGAAATGGCCTGAAGCTGTCACATTGCCCCGAGCTTAATCGTGCAAACCACCCATGCGCCTTGGCTACGAGGGACACCCGCTTCGGATTCGCCTCCCCCCGGCTAGCCGCTTCACCCGGCGCGCGCACGATCAGTCGCACCGCCAACCCGCATCGTTTCAATTCCACAGACACTT
>JAUYET010000107.1 GCA_030691265.1 Pseudomonadota bacterium | reverse complement strand
TAAATTCATTACGATTCAATGTGTTGCGAGATATCTGTAGGTGCGAATTCATTCGCACCGAAGTCGTTGATTGTGCGAATAAATTCGCACCTACGAGCACCTCAACTGAGGTTTCTAGGATGAACACAACGGAGAAGCCATGACGACGGTTCAGATTACCTTGTCCGACCAGCTCGCGCAGGAAGCCCAGCGCGCAGGGCTGCTGGCGCCAGAGAGCATCGAGCGCATGTTGCGCGAGCAGCTGCGCGCCGAACGCATCGAGCGGCTGAAGGCGGCGCGACAGAAGCTGGCGGCCGAGCCCATCGAGCCGATGACCGCCGAGGAGATTCAGGCCGAGATCGAGGCGTATCGCACCGAGCAGCGGCGTGCGGCTGGTTCTTGACACAAACACGGCCCTCTCAGGGCTGCTCTGGGGCGGTACGCCGGGGCGCTTGATCGATGCGGCCGAGGCCGGGCGTATCGAGCTGGCCAGCAGCGCGGCGCTGCTGGCGGAGTTGCAAGGGGTGCTCGGGCGGGAGAAGTTCGCCAGGCAGTTGGCCCGGCGCGGACTCACAGTGGGCGACGTGTTCGATGGCTATGCGGCCCTGGTGGTGATCGTCACGCCGGCCGGCATCCTGCCCACCATCGCGCAAGACCCGGCCGATGATCAGGTGCTCGCCGCCGCGCTGGGCGCTCAGGCTGACCTGATCGTCTCCGGCGACAGCCATTTGCTCGACTTGGACGGCGACTACCAGGGCATCTCCATCGTCTCGCCGGCTGAGGCCGTCGGCTTGATCCGGCCCGATTGATCCCAGACTGCGCGGACAGTCGCGCGGTGGACGCCTTCACTCCATACGGCGGAAGGCAGCGGAGTCGTTGCTGCTTTAGCGGCTTACGAATCCGGCGTGCCCCTTGCGGGTGCGCTACGCTTTTCCGCCCTACGCGGGCTACCGCCAAGTCGATCGGTTTCGACTCGCTACAGGGACATGTCTTCGGCCGGCCGGCCGCCGCACGACAAACAGCGCGTTTAAAAAATCAGAAGGATCGTAGGTTGGGCAAAGCGCAGCGTGCCCAACAACTCGTCGCAGTGTTGGGCACGCTGCGCTTTGCCCAACCTACAGTGCTGTAATTGGCAGAGCAGGTTGCTACAACCCCCGAAAAAACTCCAACGCCTCGGCCAGACTCGCCACGCCGACCACCTGCATGCCGGCGATCTTGGCCTTCGGCAAGTTGGCTTTCGGGCACAAGGCCTGGGTGAAGCCCAGCTTGGCGGCTTCCTTCAGGCGTTCCTGGCCGCGTTGCACCGGGCGGATTTCACCGGTCAGGCCGATCTCGCCGAATACCGCCAGGCTGTGCGGAATCGGCTTGTTGCGCAGCGATGACACCACCGCCATCGCCACCGCCAGGTCCACCGCCGGCTCGGTGATCTTGACGCCGCCGACGGCATTCACGAACACATCCTGGTCGTAGCAGGGAATGCCGCCGTGCCGGTGCAGCACGGCCAGCAACATGGCGAGGCGGTTGCCATCGAGGCCGACGGTCAAACGACGCGGATTCGGTGCGTGCGCGGCATCGACCAGGGCCTGAATTTCCACCAGCAACGGCCGCGTGCCTTCCTGGGCGATGACCACGCAGGAGCCGGGCGCTTCGCGTTCATCGCGATTCAAAAACAAGGCCGAGGGGTTCGACACGCCTTTCAGACCCTTGTCGGTCATCGCGAACACACCGAGTTCGTTGACCGCGCCATAACGGTTCTTGAACGCGCGCACCAGGCGGAAGCTGGAGCTGGTGTCGCCTTCGAAATACAGCACGGTATCGACAATGTGCTCCAGCACGCGCGGGCCGGCCAGCGTGCCTTCCTTGGTGACGTGGCCGACCAGCAGGATGGTGATGCCGGACTGCTTGGCGTGGCGGGTCAGTTCCTGCGCGCATTCGCGCACCTGGGCGACGCTGCCGGGGGCGGATTGCAGTTGATCGGTGTAAACGGTCTGGATCGAGTCGATCACCGCCACCTCGGGGCGTTCGGATTTGAGCGTGGAGAAAATCGCTTCAAGGCGGATTTCGGTCAGCAGCGGGATATCGGCATTCAAGCCCAGCCGGCGCGCCCGCATGGCGATCTGCGCGGCGGATTCTTCGCCGCTGACGTACAAGGTGCGGCAGCGCGCGCTGAGTTCGGCCAGCGCCTGCAGCAACAGGGTAGATTTGCCGATGCCTGGATCGCCGCCGATCAGCACGACGCCGCCGCCGACCAGGCCGCCGCCGAGTACGCGGTCGAATTCGGGCAGGCCGGTCGCCATCCGCGGCGTATCCAGCGCCTGCACGGCGGAGAGGCGAACGACCTCGCCGCTCGCCGCCAGGGCTTGAAAACGGCTCGGCTTGGTTTCCTGCACCGATTCGGACAACGTGTTCCAGGCCATGCAATGCGGGCACTGGCCTTGCCATTTATTGGCTTGTCCGCCGCATTCTGAACAGACGTAAGTGGTGGTTGTTTTTGCCATGCAGCCTTATAGCGGGCGGCTACCGCGCAAGCAAGGCAGCCACGTAGGTTGGGCAAAGCGCAGCGTGCCCAACAAGCAACGGTTGCACGTTGGGCACGCTGCGCTTTGCCCAACCTACGGCCCTACCGAATCCGGCTTACCCCTTGCGGGTACAGCGGCACGGCTGGCTGGCCTAACTCATAACGCTTATCATCGCGCCTACCCCGTCACACCTTATTCACCCCTGCCGGCAGCCTTCACCCGCTCGCCCGGCACACTTCTCGACCCAGGATCAACATGAAATGCGTGGATGACTTCCGCTTCCGCTTAGGCCAGCACGAACTGGTGCCCATCATGATCGGCGGCATGGGCGTCGACATTTCGTCTGTAGAACTGGCGCTGGAAGCCGCGCGTCTGGGCGGTGTCGGCCATATTTCCGATGCCATGGTGCCGACCGTCATCGACCGCCATTTCAAGACCCGCTTCGTCAAGGACAAGCTCAAGCTGTACAAGTCCAACGTCACCAATCTGGCCGACAAATCCCTGGTCAAGTTTCACCTCGGCGAACTGGAAGAAGCCACCCGCCTGCATGTGCGCCGGGCGATGGACGCCAAACACGGGCCGGGCATGGTGTTCATCAATTGCATGGAAAAGTTGACCATGAACGCGCCCAAGGAAACCCTGAAGGTGCGTTTGACCGCCGCGCTCGATGCGGGCATCGATGGCATTACCCTGGCCGCCGGCCTGCATCTGGGCTCGTTCGGCATGATCGAAGAACACCCGCGCTTCCGTGACGCCAAGCTCGGCATCATCGTCTCCAGCCTGCGCGCGTTGCAGTTGTTCGTCCGCAAGAATGCGCGCACCAACCGCCTGCCCGATTACGTCGTGGTGGAAGGCCCGCTGGCCGGCGGCCACCTCGGTTTCGGCATGGACTGGGCGCAATACGACCTGGCCAGCATCGTCGGCGAAATCCAGACCTGGTTGAAAGCCGAGCAACTCGAAATCCCGCTGATTCCCGCCGGCGGCATCTTCACCGGCAGCGATGCCACCGCCTACCTGGAAAATGGCGCCGCAGCGGTGCAGGTCGCCACCCGCTTCACCGTCACCCAGGAATGCGGCCTGCCCGATCCGGTCAAGCAGGAGTACTTCAAGGCCGACGAAGACGACATCGAAGTCAACGGCATCTCCCCCACCGGCTACCCGATGCGCATGATCAAGAGCAGCCCGGCCATCGGCGCCGGCACGCATCCGAATTGCGAATCCTTCGGCTATCTGCTCGACGCCAACGGCCGCTGCGCCTACATCGACGCCTATAACCGCGAAGCTGCCGCGCATCCGGGCGAAAAGAAACTGCATGTGTGGGACAAGACCTGTTTGTGCACCCACATGCGCGACTTCGACCTGTGGACCTGCGGCCACTACACCTACCGGCTGAAAGACACCTCGCTGAAACAGGAAGACGGCAACTACGCCCTGCTCAGCGCCGAGCATGTCTTCCGCGACTACCAGTTCAGCAAAGAAGGCAAGATCGCGCTGCCGGCGGCATGAGTTCGTAGGGCGGAAAAGCGATAGCGCCTTCCGCCAACGCTCGGTGCATCCGGCGGAAGGCGCTGCGCTTTTCCGCCCTACGTTTGCTTCAGACCCGCGCCGCCAGTTCGGCGCACAACTCAGCCAGCGGTTTTGCCGCCGAGAAGTGATGGCCCTGGCCGTAATCCACGCCTAACGCCTTCAACGCATCCACGGTCGCCTGATCCTCGACGTATTCGGCCACTGTCTTGATACCCATGATGCGCGCCACCTTGGCGATGGCTTCCACCATCGCGGCATCGACCGGATCGCGCGCCATATCGCGCACAAACGCGCCGTCGATCTTGAGGTAATCCACCGGCAGATCGTGCAGATAGGCGAACGACGAAAGTCCGCTGCCGAAATCATCGAGTGCAAACCGGCAGCCCAGCTTCTTCAGGTCGTCGATCAGGGCCAGCACAGATTCCAGATTGGAAATGGCCACGGTTTCGGTGATCTCGAAACAGAAATGCTGCGCAATCGTCGCGTTTGCCTGCATCGTTTCGCGAATGAAGGTCTGGAATTGCGCGTCACTCAGCGATGCGCCCGACAAATTGATGCCGATGACCACCTGCCGCCCCGCCAGAGCCCGCATGTCGGCGGCGCAATGGGCCAGCGCATGTTCGATCACCCAGCGATCGATCGTCGGCATCATCTGATAGCGCTCGGCGGCCGGGATAAAGGCCATCGGCAAGACCGGAAAATCCTCATCATGCAGGCGCAACAGCAACTCGTAATGCGGTTCAAGCGCGCTATCGGCCAATGCGACGATAGGCTGGTAATAGAGCCGGAAATGATCCGCCTGCATGGCGCGCGTCAGACGCCCGACCCATTCCATCTCACCGCGACGGCGCTCGACTTCTTCATCGCCGCGCCGGTAGAGACGCACCTGGTTACGGCCGGCATCCTTGGCGGCATAGCAGGCGGCATCGGCGGCGCTCATCAGATGCATGGTGTCCGGCCAGTGTCGATCCAGCTCGACCAGACCGATGCTGGCGCCGACCTGATAGACACGACCATGCCAGGAAAAGCGGAAGTCGTGGATCATGCGGCGCAGTTTCTCGCCCAATTGCGCGCCGGTCACGGCATCGCACTCATTCAGCAGCACGCCGAATTCATCGCCGCCCAGGCGCGCCACCACATCGCTGCCGCGCAAAGCCCGCCGCATGCCCGCCGACAACTGACGCAACAACTCGTCGCCGGCCTGGTGTCCGCTGGTGTCATTGACCAGCTTGAACTGGTCCAGATCGAGATAGAGCAGGCAATGGTGCATGCCGGTCTGACGTGTGTTGTCCCAGGCGCCCTGCAAAGCCGCGTCGAAACCATGCCGATTCAACAGGCCGGTGAGCGCGTCGTGGTTGGCCTGCCAGGAAAGCTTGGCGGTCGCGGCGCGTATTTTTTCCTGTAGCGTGTCATACGAAGTCTTCAGTTCCGCCGCCATGTGATTGACGCCGCGTTCCAGAACGGCGAATTCGCCGCCGGTCTCGACCCGTACACGGGCATTGAGGTCGCCAGCCGCGATTTGCTCCACTGCATGCGTCAGCACGCCGATCGGCCGCACGATGCTGCGTCCGAGACGCCAGGCCAGCAGGCTCGCCAGCAGCAAGCCCAGGCCGGTGATCGACACGCCAGTCAGCAGCATCGATTGCTGCTGCGCACGCGTCGTCTGGCGAGAAACCTCCAAGGTGACGAAACCCAGCACGGGCGTTCCCGGCAACGAGACGAAAACATCCTTCTGAATGACTGACATATCGTCGATTTCCAGCGCTTGCTGCAATACCGGCGCGATCACCAGAATCGCTTCCTCGCTGCTGGCCACCACGCCCGCCGCAGCGCCCTGCCCGCCGCGCATAAAGTGGGGATCGCCCAGTTTGATGATTTCTCGCTTCTGCGGGTCGCTGATGGCGACGACCTGAATATCCGGTTCGCGCGCCAAAGCCCGGGCGAGGCGCGCAAGTTCCTCATGATTTCCGGAAAATAGCGAAAACTCGCAGGCCCTGGCCAACTGCCCGACCCGCTCCAGCGCGCGTCGTTCCAGGGTGCGGTCCATTTCGACATAAGCGGCGGTGATGAAATACCAGGACAGGCCCGCCGCCACCAGCAGCAACGGCAGCAGCGCCGACACCAACACGCGCACGCGAATACCGAGGTTACTCATCCAGAGACTATTCACTTTGCGCCCCCAGTTTGCGACGAATTTCGTCTTCGTTCGGCAGGACTACGCCAAGTGAGCGCGCCACATGCGGGTTGAATGCAATGAAAAATTCCGCCGCATGTTGCGGCAACGGCATCTCGTCGTCCGCAGCCAGTCGCACCGCCATCGACGCGCCTTGGCGGCCGATTTGCGCGGGCGAGGAATAGACGCTGGCCACCGCGCCGGCTTTCGACAAGCCTTGCGAAAAACCCAGCACCGGCACCCGGAAGCGATAGGTGGTCAGCAAGACGTTCTGCGCATTGCCGGCATTGATGGCGATGGCGTCCGGCACCAGCAGCAACACATCGCTGTCCGGCAGCACGCGGCGCAGCGCTGGCGCCACATCGTCGGCGGAGTCCACGCTTTCCACATGCAACTTGAGGTTCCGGCGCGCCGACTCCTGCATCAGCAACTTCGCTACGCCGGCGTTGTCGGCCGAAATCAACACGCCCACTCGCCGCGCCGCCGGAAACGCCGCCTCAACCAGACCCAGCGAACGGCTGGGCGGTTGATCGATGTAGACCGCGGAGACTTTCTTGCGCCCCAGGCTGGCCGGCCATTGCAGTTTTTCGCTCACGGCGCGCGGAATCATCAGGGACAAAACGGCAGCCTGGCCGGCATGATGCTCCGCCACAAAACGCGCCGCTTTGACGCCGACCGGCGCCACCAGGTCGCTGGTGCGCGTCATGCTCTGAACCTGGCTGGCAGTGAGATCGGGCAAGGACCAGACCTTGATGGCCTGACGTTGGCCGACGCCGGCACGGAAAGCTTCGGTCACCTCCTGATAGGCGCCGCCCTGATCGCTCAAGATCAGATGGATGACGCCTTCAGCCCAGGCCGGCCGGAATGCCAGCCAGATCAGGAATAGGAAAAATAACCGACGCGACATGAATCAGACCGGGCGAGAACGCTCAAAAATCCAACTGGAAATGAACATAGGCCCGGCTATCGAACAGGTTGTCTGGATTGGCATCGGCAAACTCGAGATAGGCATCGGTCAAGTTTTGCCAGGTCAGCGCCACCTGGCCACGCAGGCCGTCCAGCCTGAAATGTTTGGCCAGACGCGCGTCCAGGCGCTGGTACGCGGGCAGCACGCCCTGGCCGATGGGCCTGAAGGATGAAACCCAGTAATGCGACAACGTCATATCGATCTCCCCTGGCAACCGGTGCATCAAGTGCAAACCGGATATGTGTGGGGGGGAATATCGCTTCTCTTCGAACTCGCTGTCGATATGCAAATAGGCATAGTTGGCCAAAAATTGCGTATTGGACGTGGCCTGCCATTTGATTTGAACTTCAAAACCTTGCTGGGTAGCGCCGCCGGCGTTGTAGAAATCGCGCGGCTTCGTTGGGAATACCCCGCTGCAAGGCGAAGGTACGGTGACCTGGTCAGTACATTCGGCTCTGATGAAGTCAGTGATGCGTTCGCGAAACAACCGTAGATCGATGCTTGCGCCCAATTCAGGCCATAGTCCGAGATAGCCGATTTCGTGGCTGACCAGCTCTTCTGGCTTGACGTTACCCGAGGCCAAAATATAGGAACTGAGCACAGGCAACGGCAAAGCGACCCCTGTGGGTGAATAAACTTTCAGCCTCCAGTCGGCATCGGTTTCGAATTGCACCGGGTTGCGATAAGCGCGCGAGATGCCGAAACGAAGACTGTGATGCGGCAACGGCTGCCAATGCACGGTCGCCCTGGGCGACCAACGCCCGCCGACGGGCTCGTAGTCTTCAAAAAATGCGCCCGCATTCAACAACCAATGCGGATCGAGACGCCATTCAAGGTGACCGAAAACGCCCCATGAATTGGCGATGAGCTTGTCTGACGTATTCCAGAAATAAAGCGACTGGACTTCATCGCGACGGGAATACACGCCCAAGGAACTGCGCAATCCGTCCAGATGCTCGGTATCGAGTTGAAACTCGCCATGCCAGCGCCGGCTCAGAAGGTTCAGTTCCAAGTAGCTGCCGACTGGCACGGCGGGAGGGGAAACCGCGGGAATGATCTCCCGTGTCTGCAAGTGGTCGAGCGAGGCTTTGATCTGGAACGTCTGTGCGGAAGACAGGGGACGTTTGTAGTCGGCTTGCAGCGAGTAGCTATCCACTTCCTGGTTGTGCAAACCTTCGAGCTGGCTAATTGCACTACCAGCCCCTCGGGTGCCGTCCAGCAAACCTAGTTGCAGGCTCAAGGCCTGTTGCCCCGCGAGAGAGAAATCGCCGCGGTAGCTGAGAATATTGGATCGCTCATCATCAAACTGATTCATCAGCCCGCCGTCTTCGCGTCGTCCCAGCGTCAGCCGATGGCTGCTTGCTTCCGCGCCGCCCGCCCAACGAAACCAGCCTTCTGCGTGACCATGGTCACCGGTCACGACATGCAGCATGCGCCCTGCCACATCGTCGGGATGCCGGGTCAGGATGTTGATCACGCCGGTGAATGCGTTGGCGCCAAAAGTTGCCGCGTTCGGCCCGCGCACGACTTCGATGCGATCGATATCGTCGATGGCGATCGGCAAGGCATCCCAGCGCACGCCGCCGAAGCTGGGTAAATACACCGAACGGCCATCGACCAGAACCTGCATGCGGCGGGAATATGAGTCGGCGAAGGTATGCGAGACGTTGTGGAACCAGCCTTTTTCCTGCCCCACGTACATCCCCGGCACCAGGCGAAACAGATCGGACAGGTTGTGATAGCCGGACGCCTCGATCAGTTTGCGGTCGATCACGCTAATCGAGTTGGGGGCATCCATCAGCGGCTGTGCCAGACGGCTGGCGGTGAGCACCGTCGGCAATTCAACCAGGAAATCCGTCTCGCTCAACTCATGCGCCGCCTGCGCCTGCGCGACCAACAGCGAGGTCAACGCCAGGCAGACACCCCGTTTCACCATGTCGGGCTGTCCCCGCTGTCTTTTCCAAGTCCCGCCAGATACGCGCCATGCAGCGCCAACTCGGCCTCGCTCGCACGCAAGACCTTGAGTACGCCGCTGCGCTGCTGGCGTTGCGTTGGCGCGCCCGTCGCAAGCGTCGGCTGACCGATATCGATACCCAGCGTTTCCTGGCCTCGGGTCATCGCCAGGTAAACCTCGGCCAGCAGTTGCGCATCGAGTAGCGCGCCGTGGAAGGTGCGACCGGCGTTATCGACGAAATAACGCCGGCACAAGGCATCGAGGTTGTTTTTCTGGCCGGGATGCAGGGTTTTAGCCAGCTTGAGGGTATCGAGCACGCCGCAATACTGCTTCATCGGGCCGTCTTCGAGACGCACCAGTTCGGCATTCAGGAAGCCGATATCGAACGGCGCGTTGTGGATCACCAATTCCGCATCACGCACGAAATCGAGGAATTCGGCGGCGACATCGGCGAAGCGTGGTTTGTCGGACAGAAATTCGCGGCTCAGGCCATGCACATTCAAGGCCCCGGCATCGATGTCGCGCTCCGGGTTCAAATAGACGTGATAGGTGGCGCCGGTGATGCGGCGGTTGAGGATTTCCAGCGCACCGATTTCGATGACGCGATGCCCCTGCGCCGGATCGAGGCCGGTGGTTTCGGTATCGAGAACGATCTGTCGCATCAGGCTTTTCTCACCCCTTCATTGGCCAGCGCATCGGCGATTTCATTCTCGGCATGGCCGGCGTGGCCCTTCACCCAAAACCATTCGACCCGATGCTGCGCTGCCTGCTCGGCAAGCGCGCGCCACAAATCCTGATTTTTAACCGCACCGCCGGAAGCCGTTTTCCAGCCCCGGCGCACCCAGTTGGGCAACCATTCGGAGATGCCCTTCTGCACATATTGCGAGTCGGTATGCACCCGCACCTGGCAGGTCTGGTTGAGCGACTTGAGGCCCTCGATCACCGCCATCAATTCCATGCGATTGTTGGTGGTGTCGCGCTCACCGCCGCACAGACGCTTCTCGACTTCGCCGAAGCGCAGCAACACCCCCCAGCCACCCACGCCAGGATTGCCCTTGCAAGCGCCATCGGTAAACAAATCGACGACTTTGGCGTCGTTTACAGCGTTGTCATTGGTCATGCCGTACCTGTTGAGATGAAGTTCTTGTCGATTGCGCCCACGCCGGCCGCGCCCGCCAGGCGCCTTCCCGTTTGGGCAAGAGGATGCGCATGCCATGCACGCGCTTGACCGCATGAATCAGGTAAACGCCGCCGCCCAAAGCCCACCAGCGATCGCCCGCCGCTTCCAGAAAACCGAAGCGCGCCAGCCAGGCCGCACGATCGAGCGGCGGCGCGTAGCAGGTCATGCGTACGCCGGCCAGTTCAAATCCCATCAAGGCAAGCCAGTCCTTGATGCGGGCGAGGTGAATGAAGCGCCCATGCCAGGGATGCGTCGGCGCGCTTCGCATCACGTTATTGACCACAAAGCGGCGCAATCCCCACAAGCTCATCGGGTTGAAACCGCTGATCAACAAGCGCCCTTCCGGCCGCAAAACGCGCTCGGCTTCACGCAAGACCTGGTGCGGGTGCGGCGAAAACTCCAGAACATGCGGCAAAGCCAGCAAATCCAGACTCTGGCTGGCGATCGGCAGCAATTCAGGCGCGGCATGCAGCGGCCCCTCGCCGAGACCGGAACAAAAACGATGCGGCATGCGGTTGGCGCGCAGGAAATCGGTATCGCATTCGCCCGTCTGCATGGCGTAAAAACCGAACAGATCGCTGCTGACGGCATCGAACCAGGCCAACTCGCGGGCCAGCACATATTGGCCCAGATCGCTTTCGTACCAGCGCTGCATGGTTAACGCCCGGGGGCTCCCTCACATAAATATCGAACGATGGTTATCGAAGCCATCCCCACTCTGCCGAACAACTACATCCGGCCCGTTCACCACGGTCGTGCGGCAATTCTGGCCGACCCAAGCAAGGCCGGGCCGATTCTATCGTGGCTGAAGGATCGAAACATGACCGCCGAAGCGATCCTTGTTGCCGCCCGCCACAATCATGCTGGCAGCATTGCCGAATGGCTTGGTCACGCTTCGATTCCGCTCTACAGGCGCCGCGCGCGGCGCCTGTAGACCGGCGTCGATGTAGCCGCATCGCAACCCGTCAAAATCCCGCTCAAGCCAGGCACAGCAGCATTTGCGGCAATCAGATCCCGGAATATCGAGCCCTGCACCGACGCCGCTTGACGGCGAATCAGGGCACGGCTTGAGAAAAACCCTGGTTGTAAGATAGAATTCGCAATCACATCAATATGTTGCGATCTTTTCTTGAGATCCTTACGAGCCTGATGACCCTATTTTTTCGCACCATCCTCGCCTTGTTGAGCCTTGCCCTGACCGCCCCGGCGACTTTTGGTAACACCCTCGGCGACCCCCCTGCCAACAGCGAAACCGAACTCAAGATCAGCTATTCCATCGCCGCATTGCCTCAGAGTCAGACGGAATCGGAGCACGATCTTTGGGCGCGCATCCGCAGCGGCTTCAAGTTGCCGGAATCCGACCCGCGCCTGACCCGTGTGCATGAACAGGGTTTTGCAAAAAACGCAGCCCACATCGAACGCATCGCCGAACGCAGTCGGCCTTACCTGTTTTACATCGTCGAAGAAGTCGAACGGCGTGGCATGCCGATGGAAATCGCGCTGCTGCCGATGATCGAATCCGCCTTCAATCCGCAGGCGCAGTCACCGATGAAGGCCTCCGGGATTTGGCAGTTCATGCCATCGACCGGCAAGGTTTACGGCTTGCAACAAAATGCCTGGTACGACGGACGCCGGGACATCCTGCAAGCGACCAACGCGGCGCTGGATTACTTGCAGAAACTGTATGGCATGTTCGGCGATTGGGAATTGGCGCTGGCCGCCTACAACTGCGGTGAAGGCTGCGTCGGCCGGGCTCAGTCACGTGGCGCTGGCAGTGATTACGCTTCAATCAAGCTGCCGACAGAAACCCGCAACTACGTGCCCAAGCTGGTTGCCGTGCGCAACATCATCCTGGAGCCGCAGCGCTTCGGCATTCATCTGGAAACGCTGCCCGACGAGCCCTACTTCCTGCAAGTCAAACTGAAGCACCCGATGGAAGCACGTCAGGCGGCTCGCCTGGCTGAAATGGATCTGGCTGCGTTTCTCTCGCTCAACCCGGCTTTCCAGCGCCGGGTTATTTTTACCGAAACGCAGAATGTCCTGCTTCTGCCTGCGGACAAGATTGAAACCTTCCAATTCAATCTGCATCAGCAGGGCAGCCAGAATCGTTTGCAGAATTACGCCGCACAGCGGGGAGAAAACGCCAACGGGATCGCCAGCAAATTTGGGGTATCGCTGGCCTGGCTGAAAGAAAACAATCCGCTCAAGTTGTTCAAAGGCAAGGTCGCACAGACGCAAACGCTGGTCGTGCCTATGGTCAAGGTCACAGTCGCCTTACCCGCCACCGCAAAAATTGCCCGTGATGTACCCGCCAAACGCCCGGTCATGCGCACGCACACGGTTCGCAAGGGCGACACCCTGGCGCGCGTAGCCAAGATTTACAACGTCAAGATCGCCGACATCAGGGAATGGAACGAGAACGCCGAGCCACTGCGCCTGGGCAGCAAACTCGCCATCCCGCTCACGAGCTAAAAAACCCCGCTGTAATCGTAGGGATCGTAGGGCGGAAAAGCGCAGCGCCTTCCGCCGCCACCTTCAAACTTGCGGGTTCAAGGTCAAAAGCGAGCATGACATTGGCGGCGGAAGGCGCTGCGCTTTTCCGCCCTACTGTTTCCACCCGAGCTACGAACCAACTCCCCTCCCCGGCGCCGAATCTAGCAACAGCCGGGTGTAAGCGTTTTCCGGCCGGGTGAGCAGCGTCTCCGCCTCGCCCTGTTCCACGATCTTGCCGCCCTGCATCACCGCGACCCGGTGCGCCAGATAACTCACCACCGACAGGTTGTGGGTAATGAACAGATAAGCCAGTCCGTGTTGTTGCTGCAAATCGGCCAGCAGATTGAGGATTTGCGCCTGCACCGAGACATCCAGCGCGCTGGTCGGCTCATCCAGAATCAGTAATTTCGGTTCCACCGCCAGCGCGCGGGCGATGGCGATGCGCTGGCGCTGGCCGCCGGAAAATTCGTGCGGATAACGGCCGACGGCGTCCGCAGGCAGGCCGACCTGATTCAGCAAGTCGGCAACACGTTCACGTTGCGCGGCGGCAGACAGCGACAACAAGGCGGCCATGCCCTCGGCCAGAATTTCGCCGACTTTCATGCGCGGGTTCAACGACGAAAACGGGTCCTGGAACACGATCTGCATTTCCGCGCGTTTGCGCCGCAAAGCTTCGCCGCGCAGGCCGGCGAGCGGCTCGCCGAGCAGACTCACCCGCCCCGCCGTCGGCTCGATCAGACGCAGAATCGCGCGCGCCAAGGTGGTCTTGCCACAGCCGGACTCGCCCACCAACGCCAGGGTTTCGCCGGCCGCAACTTGCAGGCTCACCCCATCGACAGCTTTGGCATGGCCGATAGTGCGTTTCAGCAAACCCTTGCGGATCGGAAAATGCACCGCGAGGTCGCGGACTTCGAGCACTACAGCAAGGGGTGCCGCGTAGGGTGCGCCGTGCGCACCATTAGGCGTTATCTGGTGCGCATGGCGCACCCTACGAGACGTTGATTCATCTGCGCTGTCCGCCAGATGGCAGCGCGCAAAATGCCCCGGCGCGGCTTCATGGAAAGCCGGCGTTTCCACCCGACAACGCTCGAATGCCACCGGGCAACGGTCGGCGAAACGGCAGCCTACAAATAACGTATCCGGCCCCGGCACGCGCCCCGGCAAACTATCCAGCCGTTCGCCGCGCCGATCCAGACGCGGCAACACGGCAAACAGTTTTTGCGTGTAGGGATGACGGGGCGCGGCATAGAGCGCGTCGCTGGACGCCCATTCGACGATCTGGCCGGCGTACATCACCGCAACCCGGTCGGCCATGTCATGCGCCACGTCCAGGTCATGCGTAATCAGCAGCAGACTCATGCCGCGTTGTTGTTGTAAGTCCTTCAGCAAACGCAGGATTTGCGCCTGCACCGTCACATCCAGCGCGGTGGTCGGCTCGTCGGCGATCAGCACCTCCGGCTCGCCGGCCAGCATCATCGCGATCAACGCGCGCTGGCGTTGGCCACCGGAAAGCTGGAACGGATAGGCATCCAGCTTGTCGGCGCCCAAGCCCACCGATTCAAGCAAGCGAAGAGATTCCTCGGTCGCCGCCGCGCCGGTCAAGCCGCGATGCGCCATCAGCGCCTCATCGATCTGTTCGGCCACCGTCATGACCGGATTCAAACTGGTCTGCGGCTCCTGGAAAATCATCGCCAGACGACCGCCGCGCACCTCGCCCATCTCGGCTTCGGTCAGCGCGAACAGGTCTTCCTCCGCCAGGCGCACGCTGCCCGAAGCGACGCGACCGCCATCCGGCAACAAGCGCATCAGCGCCAGCGCGGTGAGCGATTTGCCGCAACCGGATTCGCCCAGCAAGGCGACGCATTCATTGGCGCCGATCTCGAAGCTGACGCCATCGACGGGCTTCAAAACGCGCGGGTTTGACGCACCACCGGCGGCAATCTCGATGCGCAGGTTTTCAACCACCAATCCGCTCATGCGCGCCCTCATTTGCGTCCACTCGACTTCGGATCGAGCACGCTACCGATGCGGTTCGCAAGCTCACCACATCCTACGACCACCGGATGCGTAGGATGTGGTGAGGAACGAACCGCATCGCCCCGTCTCACGCGCGCCCCCGCGACTTCGGATCGAGCGCATCGCGCACCTGATCGGCGAACAGGTTGGCGGCCAGCACCAGCACGAACATGAACACGAAGGCGGCGGCCAGTTGCCACCACACCACCGGCTCGCGCGCCAGTTCCAGGCGCGCGCCGTTGATCATGTTGCCGAAGCTGATCATGCCCGGATCGACACCGACGCCGACGTAGGACAGCACCGCCTCGGCCAGCACCAGGCCGGAGAAGTCGATCACCACGCTGATCAGCACCAGATGCATGACATTGGGCAGCAGATGGCGCAGCAGAATGCGCGCATCGGTGACGCCGAATGCACGCGCCGCCTGGACGAATTCCAGCTCGCGCAATTTCAGCGCCTCGGCACGCAACAGCCGCGCCAGGCCGGTCCAGCCGGTGACGCCGAGAATCGCGCACAGCGCCAGCAAGCGCACATCGGAGCGCGCGGCAGCGGTGTTGAACATTTCAGCATGGGCTTCGATCTGCACCTGCACCACCAGCACGGCGGCGGCGATCAGCAGCACGCCGGGGATGGAATTCAGCGTGGTGTAGAGATACTGGATGGCATCGTCGATGCGGCCGCCGAAATAGCCGGCAGCAATGCCCAGGCTGAGCGCGAACGGCAGCATGATCAGCGTCGTCAGCGTGCCGATCAGCAGGCCGGTGCGGATGGATTTGAGCGACAGATAGAGCACATCCTGGCCGACCTTGTCGGTGCCGAGCAGATGCGTGCCGGGATATTTAAGCGGTGGATAGTCGCGCCGCTCGACGCCATCCGGCCCTTGCACCGTTTCCTTGGCGTAGAGATGCGTGGCCAACGGCGACGAATAGGTTTTCTCAACGTTGACGCGTAACGGTTTCAGCAGCGCGTCGAGTGCTGAAAACACCTCGCCGCTGTATTGAGCTTGCTGACCTGGCGCGCTTGGCAAGCGTTCGACGTAATGCATCGAATCGAGCAGGCCGATGCCGGCGTACACGGCCAGAATCGACGCAGTAACGAAGCCCATACGACTCGCCATGACCTGCCGCCAGGGCGCGCGGAACGTATCATTTTTGCGCGCCAGCCAGACCAGCGCCGCCACCGTCAGCAGCAACAGCAGTATCAGCGCATCGGACCAGAGCAGGACGGGCTTGATCATTCCAGCCTCACCCGCGGATCGGCCCAGGTGTAGGAAATATCGGTCAGCACCAGACCGACGATGTAGAGCAGCGAGCCGAGGAACACCATCGAGCGGACGATGGCGAAATCCTGCGCCTGGATCGCGTCGATGGTGTAACTGCCCAGGCCGGGAATGCCGAAGAACGATTCGATGATCAGGCTGCCCATGAACAGGCGCGGAATGACCACGACGACGCCGGTCAGGATCGGAATCATCGCGTTGCCGAGCACATGCCTGAACAGCACGCGCAGATCGGAAAGCCCCTTGGCGCGCGCCGTGCGCACGTAATCCTTGCCGATTTCCTCGATGAACAACGCGCGATAAAACCGGCTGGAATCGCCGATGCCGCCGATCAGGCTGACCAGCACCGGCATCACCATGAATTTCCAGGCATCCAGCCCGGGCTGATAACCGGAAATGGGAAACCAGTGCCACAGCTTGCCCATCAGATACTGGCCGCCGATGACGTAAAACAGGCCGGAAATCGACATCAGCGCCACGCACAGGATGACGCCGCCGGTATCCAGCGCGGTGCCGCGAAAGAACACCAGCAACAACGCGAAACTGAGATAGGCCAGCAAGCCGACCAGGAAGGTCGGCAACGCAATCGCCAGGCTGGGCCACATGCGCTGACCGATCTCGCGCGCGATGTCGCGGCCGTCATCCGACGCACCGAAATCGAGCACGAACAATTTGAGCGACTTCTCGACGAACAAGGTATCCGTCGCCTTGTCGAGCCCCGCCGCCGCCGCGTTCAGAAACAGCGGTTTGTCGTAACCGTGTTCGACTTTCCAGCGCGTGATGGCTTCCGGCGTCACGTGTTTGGCGCCGAGATGGATGCGCGCCATGTCGTCCGGCGTGTTGACCATGAAGAACAATGCGAAGGTGAGCAGATTCACCCCGAGCAGAATCG
Organism: Pseudomonadota bacterium; assembly: GCA_030691265.1. Classification (GTDB taxonomy): domain Bacteria; phylum Pseudomonadota; class Gammaproteobacteria; order Burkholderiales; family Thiobacillaceae; genus PFJX01. Next base: position 1,176 of record JAUYET010000107.1, on the reverse strand, counting down.
GGATGGCATACAGCAGCCGGCGCAGGATGTAATTCAGCATGATCTAAACGCCGTCACACACCCGCCAGCACAACCAGAAGCACGATCATCAGCAACAACACCGCGTAGGGAAACGCCACCGTCGGCCGCAACGCGCTGGCAGCGTATTCAGCCAGCAGGCCGAACAGGCCGGGGCGCGATGCCAGCCACTCGGAATGCAACTGGAATGCGGCGTTTTCGCCTGTTTTCAGTCCCTGTTCTATACGCAGAATCCGTACCCCCAAACGCGCTTGCGAAGTCCGATAAATACCTTCCTGCAACCATAGAACCAGCAACAACGCACCGATCAGCACTTCATGCAGCGCCAGAGCGAATCCAACCGCGCACAGCACGACAGCCAGCAACTTGATCAGTAGCGCCCCCTTCTCGTACTGCTCGTGATTGTTTTGCAGCGCGATCCATTCCTGGCCCAGCGCGGCGTTATCGGTGTGCGGCATGCTCAAGCGAAACGCGTATTCAGATACTGGATGATCTGCGCCGACTCATACATCCATTCGACATTGCCCTGCGCATCCGTGACTTTCAGACAAGGCACCACCGCCTTGCCGCCGCCGCGAATCAAGTCCGCCCGTATGGGGCCGTCCTGCTGCGCATCCAGCAACGCAATGTTGAGCGATAAACGTCGCATTTCTCTGCGCACCTTGAGGCAAAACGGGCAAGTCTTGAATTGATACAGCGCCAGACTCAGGCACTCCGCATCGATCTGGCGCTGCACGTCCGGTGCGCGAACCACGCCTTTCGGCGTCGTGACGAACTCCCAAAACAGCATCGGCGGGCCGATCACGATGCGCAAAGTCTTGAAAAAAATTCTGAAAGCAAACTTCATGGTTGTCCGGCTATGTAAAGAAAATAGGCCCGGACTATGGCGATGCGCCGATTTCCGGTCAAGGTAGTAAACAGCGTGCAAATCTTGCAACGCCGCTCTGGCCGAAAAGACGCCTTTTTATGAGCCGGATAGCGTGCAACACCACGCTAGCCCGGATATTGCATGAATACTCGCGCGCCCTCGCTGGCCCCTTGTCCGCACCGGAAAGTCTTGCTCCACCCGCAAGGGGCAGGCCGGATTCGTAAGCCGCTAAAGCGGCAACGACTCCGCTGCACTGACAGCGTCTCGTGCAATCCCGACCAGCGCCGATC
>JAUYET010000100.1 GCA_030691265.1 Pseudomonadota bacterium | reverse complement strand
AGCGTCTGATCGCCTTGCTGCATGTGCTGCTCAGGTTCGCTCCGGGCCGGGCAACGGCATGGGTCAAGCAGCGCGCGCCGATTCTGTGCGCTTGCTGCGGTGCGGTTATGGTGATTGTGAAAACGCGAATTTCGCCCCGGTTCTCCGGGGGGATACCGGTGCCGATTGCCCCCGAGGGGGCGTATTGACCGTGTAAGCGCCACGCCCTTCGGCAGGTATCGGGAGTCGGCACCCGCAAGCTGAGGCGCTCGCTCGCCTTGACTCGGGGCAAATCGCCCCCGCATAGGCCGGCCAACGAGCAAAACGGGCATTGGCTACCGCAAGGGCAGGCATGAAGCGGGCGGGGAAACCCCTGCCTTCCCGGTAAAACCGCAAACCGGGGCACTTCCAAAAGACATGTTTTCTGTGCGACCCGGTCGGCGCTCAGGACCGGGCTCGTCCAACAAACGGTTCAGATCGTGGCTTCGCACGATCTAACCGTGCTTATCCGGTTATCACAGACACCCACTAGATGTAGTGGTCCGTGATTTTGCTGCGTAGAGCTCAGCATAGGTCGGGGCTCTGACGTCGCCGGCGATGCCGAGCAGGGAGCGGAAAGCGTTGAACGGATAGAAGCGGCGGTTGAAGCGAAACGTGAACTCGTTAAGGTACGCCTGTAGATGCTGCGGGCTGACGCCATGATGGATACCGCGCAGCCAGGTTTTGAGGTTGGAAAATACGAGATGAATGATGGGCATGAACTCTTCGGCGACCTGCGGATCGCCCCGTTCCGCGATGGACACGTGGTCGTAGCCGCGCTTGTTGAGGTCGGCATAGCCGCTCCAATCATCTGTGATGATTCGGGTGCCCGGTGCCACAGTGCGCTCGATGAAGCCGCCAAGCGATTTGGCGCTTCGGTCCGGAACCAGGGCAAGTCGAACACGGCCTGCATACCGCCCGGTCTTCCGCTTGTTGAGGCTGCCGGCACGCTTGCGCTGGCGGACTTCGACGGCACCAGCCACGAGCACCATGTTGTGGACGCCGCGCCCCTTGCCGCGTGTACGGCCGCCCACCCAGGTTTCATCGGCCTCAACGGCTTCGCCGGGCTTGCCGCCGATCCGGTCCTGGTCGGGGCGAACCATGCCAACCCTGAGCTTGTGGAGAATCTGGAAGGCGGTCTCGTAGCGCGACAGTCCGAGTTGCCGCTGGAACTGGACAGCCGACATGCCCGGCGTTTGGCTGGCAACCAGGTAGGCCGCCCAGAACCAGACCGAGAGTGGAGTGTGCGTGCGCTCCATGACGGTGCCGGCGGTGAGACGAGTTTCGCGCCGGCACTTCCGGCAACAAAGAACACCAGGGCGGGCGGAGTAACGATAGGGCTCACCGGTCGTTCCGCAGCGGGGACAGACGAAGCCGTCACCCCATCGTGCGCGCTCAAGGTATGCCGCGCACGCCGCTTCGTCTGGGAACAGGCGCTGGAACTCCAGCAGCGAGCGCGGGAACAGCAAATCATCTCGCTCAAGCACGTCAATCGCCATGATCGCCCCAGGCTGATGCAGATGCTCAACATACTACCGGTAGTGGTTGTCTGTGATAACCGGATAAGCACGCTTTCATCTTCTGTTTAGAGGCGCTTGCGAGTAGCGCAGAGATTGCCTGCGACACGTATGGAAATTACAACGTCGCGTGGGAGATCAAATCCGATGTCTCGGCTGGGGTGTACCTGAAGAACAATCCCGCACATCGGTTATCCGAACAGCAAATTATAGAAATACAGAATCTAGCTAATGCCCTTGGTACCCTACCGGAGAGCGTGACGAGGTTCACCAACATCATTGAGGAAAGCTTGAAAAACATGAACGACCC
>JAUYET010000097.1 GCA_030691265.1 Pseudomonadota bacterium | reverse complement strand
TTTCGAGTCGTCTGGCTGCGTTGCTCCTCCTTGCGGGCCCCGGCCCGCTGCGTCATCGCGCCTTGCCAGCCGACTCGAAAACCGCACACTCGGCCGCGTTCAACTGAGGTTTCTAGGATGAAGCTCTCCCACCTGTTTTTTCTTGCCGCGTTCCTGACCGGGTCCGACGCGCGCGCCTTTGAAGTCGCCGAATTCAAGAGCGGCATGGCCCAGAACGAAGTCAAGACCCTGCTCATCGCCAACTGGAACTTCGACCGCGTGCTGGAACCCTCCGACGACGTCATCCTCGCCTACGACAACGACCCCAGCATCGCGCGGCGTTATCAGTTCCGCTTTTGCAAAGGCAAACTGGTCGGCTTCGAGCAAGACGTGCGGCCGTCCCTGAAGTCGCTGATCATTTCGGTCAACAACTACAACCAGAAACACGGCCAGCCGTATCGGGTGTATTCCAACACCCACGTGGTCAGCAACGGCGAGAAGGCCGTGTTCGCGCTGTTCTGGAAGAACAACCTGGAATTCATCGGCGTGAAGTACATCGTGCTGCCGAACAACGAACAGATGAGCCTGTCGTTCGACAGCAACAACCTCTGCTACAGCACGCCGAGGATGTAGCAATGTAGGGTGCGCCGTGCGCACCGATTCACATTGCAAAGGTGCGCATGGCGCACCCTACGGATTACAACTCCAGCAGCAACCGCGCCGGGTCTTCCAGCGCGTCCTTCACCGCTTTCAGAAAGCTCACCGCCTCGCGGCCATCGACGATGCGGTGGTCGTAACTCAGCGCGACGTACATCATCGGGCGAATCACGACCTGGCCATTTTCGGCAATGGGACGCTCCTGAATCTTGTGCAGGCCGAGCACGCCGGATTGCGGCGGGTTGAGGATGGGGGTGGACAGCAGCGAGCCGAACACGCCGCCGTTGGAAATGGTGAAAGTGCCGCCTTCCATTTCTTCCAGCGTCAATTCCAGGCTGTTGGCGCGGCGACCGAAGTCGACGATCTGTTTTTCGATATCCGAGAATGACAGCCGGTCGGCGTTGCGCAGGATGGGCACCACCAGGCCGCGTTCGGAACTGACCGCGACGCCGATGTCGAAATAGTCGTGATAAACGACATCGCGGCCGTCGATGCTGGCATTGACCAGGGGGTAAACCTTCAGCGCCTGGCACACCGCCTTGGTGAAGAAGGACATGTAGCCCAGCTTGACGCCGTGTTCCTTCTGGAAGCGCTCCTGATAACGCGCGCGCAGGTCCATTACCGGCTGCATGTCGATCTCGTTGAACGTGGTCAACATGGCGGCGGTGTTCTGGGCTTCTTTCAGGCGTTCGGCGATGCGCAGGCGCAAACGGGACATCTGCACCCGGCGCTCGCTGCGCTCAGGACCGCAGGGCGGACAGGGTTGACTGGGAGCCGCCGCGACGACCGGCACGGTTTCCGCCCTACGGGCTCTACCGATTCGGCGGGTATTTCCGCTGTACCCGCAGGGGGCACGCCGGATTCGTAAGCCGCTGAAAGCGGCAACGACTCCGCTGTTTCTATGCGCGCCAGCACATCGCCGGCTTTCACTTCGCTGCCCGCTGGCAGGCAGATTTCCCTCAGCACGCCGGAAACGGGGGCGGTGATTTCCAGGATGACCTTGTCGGTTTCCAGATCGGCAAGCGCTTCATCGCGCTGTACAAAATCGCCTGGCTGTTTGCGCCAATCCAGCAAAGAGCCGCTTTGCACCGACTCGGAAAGCTCCGGGGCTTTGACATCGACGAGCATGGATCACCTGTTTTTGTGCATTGCAGAAGGCTGGATATTGTAGGTGCGAATTTATTCGCACCTACAGCTTGCTTCACGTTAAACCCGCCGTCCCATATTGGTTGCTATGAAGGAAAATGCCGCCTCTCGCCAGAAATGAAGTCCCTGATGAACGACCTGCCCCAATTCCCGCCGTCCGGCCAACGCCGTCGCCTCACGCTGCCGCCCGGCTCGGCGGATAGCCAGGTTCTTTCCGGCCTGGCAAGCCAGTCGCGCCGCTTGCTGGTGTTGACGCAGACCGCGCAGGACGCCGCGCGCCTGGTCGAAGAAATCGCCTGGTTTGCGCCTGGGCTGACCACGCGTCTGTTCCCGGATTGGGAAACGCTGCCTTATGACCCGTTGTCGCCGCACCCCGATCTGGTCTCGGATCGACTTTCGGCCCTCTGGCTGGCGGCTTCCGGCAAGGTTGACGTACTGGTCACGCCGGCCGCCACGGCGATGCAGCGGCTGTGTCCGCCCAGCTACCTGAATGCGCATACCTTCCTGCTCAAGGAAAAAGACAAGCTGGATGCCGACAAGCTGCGCACGCGCCTGGCGCAAGCCGGCTACAGCGCGGTCAACCAGGTGTTGTCGCCGGGCGAATTCGCGGTGCGCGGCGGCATCATCGATCTGTTCCCGATGGGCACCGCGTTGCCCTATCGCATCGATCTGTTCGACGACGAGATCGAGTCGATCCGCACGTTCGACCCGGACACCCAGCGCACGCTCTACAAAGTCGCCGAAATTCGCTTGTTGCCGGCGCGCGAAGTGCCGCTCGACGAAGCCGGCGTCACCCGTTTTCGGCAGAATTTCCGCGATCTTTTCGAAGGCGATCCGGGCAAGAGCCAGATGTACAAGGATGTCTCCAACAAACTCGCGCCGGGTGGCGTCGAGTATTACCTGCCGCTGTTTTTCGACGCGACCGCGACATTGTTCGATTACCTGGCCGAGGACACCGTGCTGGTGCTGCACGGCGAACTTCAATCCGCCGTCGAAGGCTTCTGGAACGATACCCAGAGCCGCCACCGCCTGATGCAGGGCGACAAACACCGGCCTTTACTGGCGCCGGACACGCTGTTTCTGCCGCCGGATCAGTTCTTCGGCCTGCTACGGCCTTACGCCCGGCTGGAATTCGGTGGCGAGGGTGGCAAAAATCGTGAAGCCGATCAGACCTTGCCCTATCAAGCCGCGCCGGCCGTGGAGGTGGAACGCAAGGCCGAGAACCCGTATTACCGCCTGCAAGCGCATCTCGATAGCTTCGCTGGCCGCACTTTGCTGGTGGCGGAAAGCCTGGGCCGGCGGGAAACGCTGACCAATGCGCTGGCGGAATATGGCTTGAAGCCAGCCGTGCTGGAAGGCTGGCCATTTCTTCCCTCTCCCCTGGCCCCTCCCCCGCCTGCGGGGGAGGGGAATTTCCAGCTCACCACCGGTCCGCTCTCTACAGGTTTCATCGACCTTGACGCTAATCTTGCCACCCCGCTCGCCGTCATCACCGAAACCGAGCTTTACGCACGCAGCCCGATCACCCGCCGCGCCCGTGAAGGCAAGCGCACCAGCACCGCCGAAGGCCTGCTGAAAGACCTTTCCGAGCTGAAGATCGGCGACCCCGTCGTGCATATCCAGCATGGCATCGGCCGCTATCAGGGTCTTTCCGGCATGGCGATGGGCGACGAAGTGGGCGACGGTTCGGAGGAATTCCTCAGCCTGGAGTTCGCCGGCGGCGACAAGCTCTACGTACCGGTCGCACATCTGCATCTGATCTCGCGCTATCTCGGCGGCGACCCGGACACCGCACCGCTGCATCGCCTGGGCAGCGGCCAGTGGGAAAAAGCCAAGCGCCGCGCGATGGTGAAGGCGCGCGACACGGCGGCGGAACTGCTCAATCTTTACGCCCAACGCGCCGCCCGCCAGGGATTTGCGTTCGAGACCAACGAACACGATATGGCCGCATTCGCCGACGGCTTCGGCTTCGAGGAAACACCGGACCAGATGGCCGCCATCGAGGCCGTGGTCGGCGACATGACTTCCGGCAAACCGATGGATCGCCTGGTCTGCGGCGACGTCGGCTTCGGCAAAACCGAAGTCGCCCTGCGCGGCGCCTATGTCGCGGTCGCCGGCGGCCGTCAGGTGGCTGTGCTGTGCCCGACCACATTGCTCGCCGAACAGCATTTCCAGACCTTCTCGGATCGCTTTGCCGACATGCCGGTGCGGATCGCCGAGCTGTCGCGCTTCCGCTCGCCGAAAGAGGTCGCCGTCTCGCTGGAAGGCATCAAGTCCGGCCGCATCGACATCGTCATCGGCACCCACAAGCTGTTGCAGAAAGACATCGTTTTCAAGAATCTGGGTCTCACCATCATCGACGAGGAGCACCGTTTCGGCGTGCGCCAGAAGGAGCGCATGAAGGAACTGCGCGCCGAGGTCGATGTGCTGACGCTGACCGCGACGCCGATCCCGCGCACGCTGGCGATGTCGCTGGAAGGCATCCGCGACTTTTCGGTGATCGCCACCGCGCCGCAGAAACGGCTGGCGATCAAGACCTTCGTGCAACCGTTTTCCGATGGCCTGATCCGCGAGGCCTGCCTGCGCGAACTGAAGCGCGGCGGCCAGATTTTCTTCCTGCACAACGAGGTGGAAACCATCGTCGCGATGCGCGAAAAGCTGGTGAAACTGTTGCCGGAAGCGCGCATCGAAATCGCCCACGGCCAGATGCCGGAACGCGAGCTGGAACATGTGATGCGCGATTTCACCCACCAGCGTTTCAACCTGCTGCTGTGCACGACGATCATCGAAACCGGCATCGACGTGCCGACCGCCAACACCATCATCATGAATCGCGCCGACAAGTTCGGCCTGGCCCAGTTGCATCAATTGCGCGGCCGCGTCGGGCGTTCGCACCACCAGGCTTATGCCTATCTGCTGACGCCGCCGGACGAGGTCAAGATCACGCCGGCCGCGACCAAGCGGCTGGAGGCGATTCAAAGCATGGAAGACCTCGGTTCCGGCTTCTATCTGGCCATGCACGATCTGGAAATTCGCGGCGCGGGCGAGGTCTTGGGCGAGAGCCAGAGCGGCGAAATGCAGGAGGTCGGTTTCAATCTTTTCAATGACATGCTGGCGAGTGCTGTCAAATCACTTAAAGATGGAAAAGAGCCGAATATCGACGCACCGATGGCGGTCACGACCGAAATCAACCTGCATGTGCCCGCCCTGCTGCCGGAGGATTTTTGCGGCGACATCCACGAACGTCTGGTGTTGTACAAGCGCTTGGCCAACTGCGATGCACTGGATCAACTCGACGATCTGAAAGAAGAATTGATCGACCGTTTCGGCCTGCTGCCGGAACCGGCGCAAGCCTTGCTGGCGGTGCATCGTTTGCGTCTGGAAACCAAGCCGTTCGGCATCGCCCGCCTCACCGTCGGCCCCGAGGGCGCTTCCATCCAGTTCGAGCCGAATCCGCCCATCGACCCGTTGAAGCTGATCAAGCTGATTCAGACCAAGCGCGAATACAAGCTGGCCGGGCAAGACCGCCTGAAGATTGCCAAGGAATGCCCGACGCTGGAAAAACGGGTGGAACTGGTGAAGAGTTTGCTGCGGGAAATTTCGTAGGGTGCGCCGCGCGCACCGATACCTGTTCATGGTGCGTATGACGCACCCTACCGTTGCTGCCGCACCCGCTCGAACAGGCAAACCGCCGCCGCGGTCGCGACATTGAGCGATTCGACCTTGCCCGGCATCGGGATGATGAACGGCTGCGCCGCCGCGCAGAGTTGCGCGGAAAGTCCGGCGCCCTCGTTGCCGAAGGCGAAACCGACCGGGCCGCACAGGTCGAGGTCGAACAAAGCCACACGCCCGCCCAGGCTGGCGGCATAAACCGGCCCGCCGAAAGCTTGCGCCAGCATCGGCAAATCGGCGTTTTCACAAATAGCCGACTGGAAATGCGCGCCCTGGCCGCCACGCAAACATTTCGGCGACCAGGCCTCGCAACAGCCTTGCGACAGATGCACTGCATCGACGCCGGCAGCGGCGGCGACGCGCAGGATTGCGCCGAGATTGCCCGGGTCCTGGATGTTTTCCAGCAGGACGATGCAGTCGCCTTGAATGGAATCCAGCGCCTGCGGGATGTCGATCACGCCGATCAAGCCGACCGGCGTATCGACCGGCGCGAGGGCGTTGAACAGCGCGTCCGGCAGCACACAGGCGGGAATCTCCGGAAGCTGCCGACGCCAATCCGCCAAAGGGCCGGCAGCGGCGGTTTCTGAAAAAACCAGGCGGCGGAATGTCGCACCGGCTTCCAGCCCGGCTTGCAGCAAGTGCGGGCCATCCAGCAACGTGCGGCCACTTTGGCGGCGCGCCCGCCGATCACCGGCGAGGGCGAGCAATTCCTTGTAGACGGGGTTGTCGCGCGAACTGATCGCCTTCATCGACACTCACCGAGCGAGCCTTCTGCGCAAACGCGCCCATCGCTCCAGGCTGCCTTGTCGAGTTTCGCGTTATTGAGGCGCGTGCCGGTGAGGTTGGCCGCCGTCAGCACGGCGTAGCTCAAATCGGCGCCGGTCAGGTCTGCGCCGGTCAGGTCCGCGCCGGTCAAATCCGCGCCGGTCAGACTCACGTTGACGAGTTCCGCGTTGCGCAAGCTGGCACTTCTGAGCGAGGCATAGGCCAGGTCGGCGCCTTTCAGGTGTGCATCGTCGAGTTGAATTTTGTCCAGGCGTGCATTTCTCGCTTTAACGCCAGCTTGTGAGTAGCCGCGCTTGACGCAACCCGTCCAGTTGGCGCCATCGTTCATGCCGGCAGCGCAATTGATGGCTTGCGCGATGCCGGTCTGTATCGGCCTGTCGCGTTGCCCCCACCACACCGTGACGCCCACGCCGGCAAGCAGCGCCAGCGCCAGAAACACCACCCACGGCGAAGCGCGTCTGGTTTTCTCGTCTTGCAGCAGGGCTTGCGTGCGGATGTGATCGCGCGCGACCGAATTCCGCACTGCGGCATCCTGGACCGGGTCGTGTGCAATTTCGGTGACGCCTGCGCCCTCATTTAGCCAGCGTTCACGCGCCATTTTCCGTTGATCGCGCCAGGACGCAGTTTCTTCCGTGTCGCCTGCCGTGAAAGTCGCTTTATCCCCGCTGAACTGGCCACTGTCGGCAATGCTGAGCCAATCGATTTCATTCAGGCTGACATCCCAATCCGGGCTCACCTCTCCGGATTTCAATGCTTCCTCGATCTGTGGCGCGGGAAACGGGCCAAAAATCCGGTTTTCATGCCTGATATACCAAAGTGACTGCGTCATGCCTGCCCCTGCATCAAATGACTGCTGCAATTTTCAACGGGCTTGATTGTCGCAGCGCGCAGACAAAAAAAAAGCCCGGTCGGGTGACCGGGCAAATCCACCTGTTAAGGAGGATGGAGGAGACGGCGCTGACATCGGTTGGGAGCAATCGAAGCCAGCGCCATCAGAAGTGTCTAATATAAGGAGTCCATGAACAATGAAATTGCCTGTACCGCACTTACACGCTTCCGGGAAGTGGTCTTCTTTGTGGTTTACGTACAACACCGGGTTGGCTACTCTGCGTGTAGTTAGTACACATGGGCCCAGCATCAAGCGCGTAGCGCCGTCGGTCTGGAACCTCATCACCAATAACGGGGAGCTGCTGTAAAGCGCCCCTTTCTCTTCCCGCCTGTTTCCCCAAGCTGAAAGTCATCGCCATGAACACATCGAATATTCGCACCCTGGCTCTGGTCGGCCACGGTGGCGCCGGCAAAACCACCTTGATCGAAAACCTGCTCGCTGCCGCGGGCGCCATTGCGGCCGCCGGCTCGGTAGAACGCGGCTCCACCGTCTGCGATTACGACCCGCTGGAAAAATCGCACCTGCACTCGATCAAGGTCGCGGCGACCCATCTGCAACATCAAGGCACCCTGATTCACCTGCTCGACACCCCTGGCTATCCCGATTTCATGGGCCAGGCGCTGTGCGCGCTGGATGCCGTGGAAACCGTGGTGGTGGTCATCGACGCCCGCAAAGGCATCGAACTCACCACCCACCGCATGATGCACTGGGCGCAAACCCGCAAGCTGTGCCGCATGATCGTGATCAACAAGATCGATGCGGAAGATGCCGACCTGCCGGCTTTGCTGGAAGAAATTCAAACTGCCTTCGGACGCGAATGCCTGCCGATCAACCTGCCGGCGGAGGCAGGAACTCGGGTCACCGACTGCTTCTTCACGCCCAACGGCACGGCCGATTTTTCCAGCACGGGTTTACCCAACATCCTGGCGGCCCACCGCGCGCTGGTCGACCAGGTTGTCGAGGTCGATGAAGACCTGATGAATCTTTACCTTGAACAAGGCGAGATCGCACCGGAACAACTGCATGCGCCGTTCGAAAAAGCGCTGCGTGAAAACCACCTGGTACCGGTCTGTTTCGTCTCCGCGCTGACCGGCGTCGGCGTGCCGGAACTGCTCGACATCGTGCTGCGCCTGCTGCCCAACCCCAGCGAGGGCAACCCGCCCCTGTTCCTGAAAGGCGAAGGCGAGGCAGCCACAGCGCTGACTGCGGAGCCCGATCCGGCCAAACACGTCCTGGCCCACGTCTTCAAGCTGGAAGTCGATCCCTACATCGGCCGCATCGCGACTTTCCGCGTCCACCAGGGCACGGTCAGCGTCGATTCGGCTTTGTATATTGGTGAATTGCGCAAGCCGTTCAAGGTCGGCCACCTGTTCCGCGTGCTCGGCAAGCAACTCTTGCCGGTTGAATCCTGCGGCCCCGGCGACATCTGCGCAGTCACCAAGATCGACGATCTCAACTTCGATTCCGTGCTGCACGATGCACCCGAAGACGATCACATCCACATGAAACCGCTCGACTTTCCGCATGCCGTGTTCGGCCTCGCCGTGCGTCCGAAAAAACAATCCGACATGGACAAGCTGGCGGAAGTCCTGCATCGACTGGTTGCCGAAGACCCCGGCCTGCATATCGAACACGACCCCACCACGCACGAAGTGGTGATACGCGGACTGGGCGAAACCCACCTCGCCCGCGTGCTGGAAAAAATGCGAGAACAATTCCGCCTCGACCTGGAAACGCATCCGCCCACCATCGCCTACCGCGAAACCATCACGCAACCGGCCGAAGGCCACTATCGCCACAAGAAGCAGACCGGCGGCTCCGGCCAGTTCGGCGAAGTGTATTTACGGGTCGAGCCGCTGGCGCGCGGCGCCGGCTTCGAGTTCGTCGATGCGGTGAAAGGCGGCGTCATCCCCAACACCTTCATTCCGGCGGTGGAAAAAGGCGTGCGCCAGGCGATGCAGGTCGGCAGCGTCGCCGGATTCCCGATGCAGGATGTGCGCGTGACGGTTTACGACGGCAAGAACCACCCCGTCGACGGCAAGGAAATCGCCTTTGTCATGGCCGGCAAAAAAGCCTTTCTGGATGCCGCTGCGAAAGCGAACCCCATCGTTCTGGAGCCCATCGTCAACATCGAACTGACCGCCCCGGACAGCGCAATCGGCGACGTCAGCGGCGACCTTTCCGCCCGCCGCGGCCAGATTACCGGCCACGCCAGCGGTCGCGGCGGCATGATCAGCGTGGTCGGCCATGCGCCGCTGGCCGAACTCGACAGCCTGCAATCGCGCATCAAATCGCTGACCGGCGGCCAGGGCTCCTACACGCTGGAATTCAGCCATTACGAGCAAGCGCCGCCCTACATCCAGCAGCAAATGGCGGCGTTGCACAAACCCGAACAGGACGAGCAATAGCTTGAACCTCTACCCACTGCTCCGCCCGCTGCTGTTCAGGCTCGACCCCGAAACCGCGCATAACCACACGCTCAGCGGCCTCGCTCGCCTGCACCGTCTCGGCCTGCTGAAAGCCTTGCTGCCAGCCGTGCCGGCGTTGCCGAAGCGGGTGATGGGCCTCGATTTTCCGAATCCGGTCGGTTTGGCGGCGGGCCTGGACAAGAACGGAGAAGCCATCGACGCACTGGCCGACTTCGGCTTCGGCTTCATCGAAGTCGGCGCCGTCACGCCGCGGCCGCAACCCGGCAACCCGAAGCCGCGCCTGTTCCGGCTGCCGCAGGCGCAGGCCATCATCAACCGCATGGGTTTCAACAATCTCGGCGTCGATAATCTGCTGCGCAACCTGGACAACACCGCATTTGTTGGCAAACCCGGAGGCATCCTCGGTGTCAACCTGGGCAAGAACTTCGACACGCCGATCGAAAAAGCCGCCGACGACTACCTGATCTGCCTGCAAAAGCTGTACGCCAAGGTCAGCTTCGTCACCGTCAACATCTCCTCGCCCAACACCAAAAACCTGCGCGCGCTACAAGGCGGCGACGAACTCGATGCGCTGCTGGCGGCGATCAAAGCCAGCCAGGCAAGACTCAGCCAGCAACACGGCAAATTCATGCCGGTCGCGATCAAGATCGCCCCCGATCTGGACGACCGGCAGATCGTTGATATGGCCGCGCTGTTCAGGAAACACCGCATCGACGCGCTGATCGCCACCAACACCACGCTGGCACGCGACGGCGTCGAACATCTGCCGCACGGCCACGAGACCGGCGGCCTCTCCGGCCTGCCGGTGCGCGAAAAATCCACCCGCGTCATCAAGGCATTTCACACTGCGCTGGCCGGCGAAGTACCGATCATCGGCGCCGGCGGCATCCTGTGCGGGGCCGACGCGCAAGCCAAAATCGCCGCCGGCGCCGATCTGGTGCAGTGCTATACCGGCCTGATTTATCGCGGCCCGGAACTGGTCAAGGAATGCGTCGAAGCGTTGAAAAATCCACCCATCATGTAGCGAATGTAGGATGTGGTTACCGAAGGGTAGGGGCTTCATCAGAGCTTGCGAACCGCATCGTCCACCCGTGTCAGCAGGGCATGATGCGGTTCGCAAGCTCACCACATCCTACGGCCTGATTTATCGCGGCCCGGAACTGGTCAAGGAATGCGTCGAAGCGTTGAGGAAATAACCCGTATGCACATCGGCATCCCGAAAGAAATCAAGGATCACGAATACCGTGTCGCGGCGACGCCGGCCGGCGTCGCCGCGCTGGTCGCTGGCGGACACCGGGTCAGCGTCGAAACCGGCGCGGGGGCGGCGATTGCTTATCCGGATGCGGCTTACCAGGCCGCCGGCGCGGAATTGGCCGATGCCGACGGCGTTTATCGGGCCGAACTGGTGTTCAAGGTCAAAGAACCGCAGCCGGCCGAAGTCGCGCGTCTGCGCGCCGGACAATGGCTGTTCTGCTATCTGCATCTGGCCGCCGCGCCTGCACTGGCGACCGATCTGATGCACACCGGCGTCAACGCCGTCGCCTTCGAAACCGTGCTCGACACGGCCGGCCGCACGCCGCTGCTGGCGCCGATGTCGCAGATCGCCGGCCGCCTGGCCATTCAAGCCGGCATGCAGGCGCTGGAGATGAAGAACGGCGGCCGCGGCGTCCTGCTCGCCGGCGTGCCCGGCGTTGCGCCGGGCAAGGTGGCGATTCTCGGCGGCGGCGTCGTCGGCGCCAACGCCGCACGCATCGCCGTCGGCATCGGCGCCGACGTGACGCTGCTCGAACGCGACGCAAACCGCCTGCGCGCTTTCGACGAGCAATACGGCGGCCGCCTGAAAACCCGCTACTCCAGCGCCGCCAACATTGCCGAATGTGTCGCCGAAGCCGATCTGGTCGTCGGCGCGGCCTATGTCCACGGCCGCCGCGCGCCGCGCCTGCTGACCCGCGAACTGATCCGCAGCATGCCCACCGGCGCGGCTTTGGTCGATGTCGCAATCGACCAGGGCGGCATCAGCGAAACCTCGCGCGCCACCACTCACACCGCCCCCTTTTACCTGGCAGAAGGCATCGTGCATTACTGCGTCGCCAACATGCCCGGCGCAGTCGCGCGCACCGCCACCCTGGCGCTGGCCGAAGTCACCCTGCCCTATCTGCTGAAACTGGCCGCCGATCCACAACTCGCGCTGCAAGCGGACGCCGGCTTCGCAGCGGGATTGAATATCGCCGGGGGCCGTATCGTGCATGCCGGGCTGGCGAAGGATTTAGGGGCAGCCCCTTAGCTGTTGATTCGGGTGAGTAGCCCTTATCCCCGATAATCCGCACACCTTCCCCGCCCGCTTCCTGCCATGCCCTTCGCCGAACTGCTGGTTCGTCTCGCATACCGACTGCAAGCCTCGGAGCGTCACGCCCGGCTGAAAGGTTTTTTCCACACGCTGTTGATCGACCCCCGCTCGCGTCGGCGCAGGCTGTTCGACGGCTGCATGATCGTGCTGGTGTTGTCCAGCGTGATGCTGCTGATCTACGAAGTGCGCCATCCGCTGGGGGCATGGGCGGACGCGTTCGAACTGTTCGTCGTCAGCGTGTTCATCGCCGAATATCTGTTGCGCATGTGGCTGTTCAACGACAGCCACAAGATCCTGATCGAACACTGGGAACGCGCCGAGCTGCTGGGCCAGCCCTTCCACCCGGCGGCGGCGCTCTGGGCCATGCTCAAACGCAAGCTGGCCTACATGAGCACACCGATGGCCATCGTCGATCTGCTTGCCATATTGCCCAGCTACCGGCCGCTGCGTTTTCTGCGTCTGTTCCTGCTCTTCCGCCTGCTCAAGCTGTTCCGCTACACGCGCAATCTGAGCCCGTTCGGCCAGGTGCTGATCGAAAAGCGTTTCGAGCTGTACACCCTGTCGATCTTCGTCGGCTCGGTGCTGCTGATCGCCACCGTCGCCATCTACCTGTTCGAGGCGGAAGCGCCGGACAGCCGCGTGCAGACCCTGATGGACGCGCTGTATTGGGCGGTGATCACGCTCACCACCGTCGGCTACGGCGACATCGTCCCGGTCACCACGGAAGGTCGCGTGGTGGCGATGGTGCTGGTGTTCGCCGGCATCGGCGTGATTTCCTTCGCCACCTCGATCGTGGTCATGGCCTTCCACGAGAAGATGCGCGAACTGCATGACCACCGCGTCTATGCCGAGGTAGACCGCCAATCCAACCTGACCATCGTGTGCGGCTTCGGCCGCATCGGCCAGGTCGTCGCGCAACGCCTCGCAGCCGCCGGCGATCCCTTCGTGATAGTCGACAAGGATGCCGGCAGCGTCGAACAAGCGCGCCGGCTCGGCTATCTGGCGCTGGCCGGCGATGCCACCGACGGCGATCTGCTGACCAACCTGGGCCTCGGACGTCATGCCACGCGCATCCTCTGCCTGACCCACGACGACGTCAGCAACGTCTACATCACCCTCACCGCCCGCCAGGCCTCGGCGGACACCCTGATCATCTCGCGCGCCAACAAGGCCGAGACGGTGCACAAACTGACCCAGGCCGGCGCCACGCATGTCGTGCGCCCGTATGAAGTCGTCGCTCACATGGCGGCCGAATTCATCGGCCAGCCAGTCGCTTTCGACGCCCTCTACGACGTGGTCACCCGCGCCGCTGGCATCCATCTCGACCCGTTGAGCGTGCGCAGCGGCGACTGGCTGGAAAAGCAGCGCATCGGCGAAATCGACTTCAGCGCCCATCAACTACAGTTGATGGGCGTGATCCGGCCGAATGCCTCGCCGCCCGCCGACGGCCACGCCCGCTATAACCTGAGCCACCGGCATTTCTATTTCAACCCCGGCCCGGACCTGATGCTGCGCGGCGGCGACATCCTGATACTGATCGGCTACCAGGCCAACCTGTCGCAATTCCGCGAACTGACCAGCCGCGGCCGGCGGGGTGGCAAGAAAGAAAGCACATGACCGCAAAACTCGCCCTGTTCGGTTGCAACCCGCTGGCCATCGAAGTGGCCTGGCGCCTGACCTTGTTGAAAACCCCTTTCGTCATGTTCGACCGCGACCCCGAGCGGGTCGAACACGCCTTGCAGGAAGGCCTGGTGGCGGAATGCATTGACTACACCGACGACGGCGCGTTGCGCGCGGCCGGCATCGGCAGCGATATCGGTGGCGTGTTCTGCCTGCTCACCGAAGACTCGGAAAACGTGTTTCTGGCGATTTCCGCGCGCGCCATCGCGCCGGAACTGCGCATCGTCGCCGTCTGCCAGGCGCCGGAAGCCGCCCCGAAGCTGCTCGCGGCCGGCGCCGACAAGGTCGTCGATCCCTACGAAATCAGCGGCGCGCGCGTACATGAACTGATCGAACGGCCGGAAGTGGTGGAGCTGATGGAGCACACCGTATTCGGCCTGCAAGACCTCAACATCGCCGAAATCACCATCCCGCCCGGCGCCTGGCTGCACAGCGTGCACCTGAGCGAACTGCGCCGACATATGACCCAGAACGTCATCCTGCTCGGCGTCGTCGATCTGGAGCACGGCCGCGACCTGATCTTCAGCACGCGCGGCATCGACCACAAACTGGATCACGGCGACGTACTGGTCGTCATCGGACCGCAACAGCACGTGGCGGCTTTCCGCACGATGATCGAAAGCCCGCAGACGCCGGGCGGCGCGGCTTGAAGCACGCGACTCAAGGTTCAAGCCACGCCCCTCGGCCGAGGATGCGATTCCCGAGTAATATCCGCTACCCGACAAATTCAGTCGGGTATTACCGAGAGGAAAAAATACATGAGTGAACCCGTTATTGCCGGCAAAGAACCCATCGAGGCCAATCTTGAAGCCGGTGAATATTGGTGGTGCAGTTGCGGCAGATCGAAGAAGCAACCTTATTGCGACGGTTCGCACGCCGGCACCGATTTCCAGCCGCTGCCGTTCAAGGTGGAGACGCTGACCCAGGTCTGGCTGTGCACCTGCAAGCATTCCGCCAACCCGCCGTATTGCGATGGCGCGCACGAGTTGCTGGATTGAACCGGTCGCGGTAGGGACAGGGGTCACCCCCTACCCCCCGCACAGATCCCTGCGAGCGGAATTACCGCACAAGGCTCCTGCCTCGGGTGAGTGACGCCAAATCGCTGTTCAGGATAGGGA
>JAUYET010000093.1 GCA_030691265.1 Pseudomonadota bacterium | reverse complement strand
GCTACGTAGGTTGGGCAAAGCGAAGCGTGCCCAACATTCCACGCGCAAAACGTTGGGCACGCTTCGCTTTGCCCAACCTACGGGGTGGCTTCCTGGCGTCAGTCAAACCTACTCGCTAGATCGCCGCATTTGTATGGATATCCACATTATGGAATCCGGTTTCGCCACGACTTTTTCACCCAAAGCCCCGGATTCCGCTGCGCTGCATCCAGGCTACAGATTCGCTTTGGCGTTACTTCGGCCGCCAACGCTTCAGCAACAGCCCGCATAGGGTGCAATAACCAACGGGCATTGCGCCGGATGTTTTTCCGCCGCCGTGTCCATGCTTGACGTGGGTGAATGGGTGTAATGCGCGCAGTTTTTGCACCCTACGGGCTGTCACCACGCTCAGGGCAGTTACTCAAATAAGATGGCTTCGACTCTGGCCAGGGCTTCATTGACGATGTATTGGGGCACGGCTTCCTTGCGGCGCACATTCCGCGCACGCCAGTCCAGTGACTTCAATTGGTGGCAGTGAACGGCCCCTTGTGTTTCCGTTCCTGCGCCCATCAGCGTGACCACCGTTCCGTAGGTGCGAGCCGCTGCCGCAGCCCCTTGCGAAATCGGGCAAATCATCGCCAACCCTTGCTGGTTAAAGACCTTGCCACTCAAGACAAGACCGAAGTGCGGGCCTTTCATTTCTCGCCCGGAAGACGGGTCGAAATCGAGATGCACGATGTCGCCACGGTTCGGCAGGTACGCCATCAGCCGTTCTCCAGTCCGACTGATGACATTTCATCCCAGCCTTCGACACGCGGCAGCCCATCTGGCATTTCAGCCATCAAGTCAGCCAGCTTGTAACGCGGGCGAGTTGGCGCCTCGACGCTCATCCTCTTGCCTAAAAGATGTAGCTCGACCTGGGAGCCTTCACTCAGACAGTTTTGGTCAATGAACGCCTTGGGTACCGTCATCACGAGCGAACCGCCCGCTTTTCGTAGGGTCTGAAGCATCGTAGCCTCCTGATTGTCTGGAATCCTATTCTGGTAGGACTTCGTGTTTTATTCAAGTAGGACACGCGCTCGAAGGGCAACCCGCGTAGGGCGCAAAACCTGCAGGCATTGCGCCGGATGTTTTGACTACGATTGCATTGGTGCAATGCGCTGCGCTTATTGCACCCTACGGCTAGCTGCATCCCTTACTTCGGCCGCCAGCGTTTCAGCAACAGCGCATTGCTGACCACTGAAACCGATGACAGCGCCATCGCCGCGCCGGCTATCACCGGGTTGAGCAATCCTGCTGCCGCCAGCGGCAGCGCCAGCACGTTGTAGAAGAAGGCGAGGAACAGGTTCTGGCGGATCTTGCGCATCACCGCGCGGGAGAGTTCGACGGCATCGGCGACGTTGTTAAGGTCGGAGCGCATCAGGGTGATGTCGGCGGCTTCCAGCGCGATGTCGGAACCTGTCGCCATGCCGAAACTGACATCCGCGCTGGCCAGCGCGGGCGCGTCGTTGACGCCGTCGCCGGCCATGCCGACGACCTTTCCGGCTGCTTTCAACGACGCCACGGCGGCGGCTTTTTCCTGCGGCTTGACGCGCGCGCGCCAGTCCTTGATGCCGGCTTGTTCGGCAATCGCCTTGGCCGCGTCGGGATGATCGCCGGTCAGCATGACGCACTCGATGCCGAGCTTTTGCAGTCGTGCGATGGCGTCCTTTGAAGTCGGCCGCAGGCGGTCGGCGAAGGCGAGGCGGCCGAGGATTCCGCTTGCATCGGCCAGCACTATCCAGGTTGCGGCGGCATGTGGCCCGGATACCGAGTTAGCGCCGTCTTGCAGCCATTCCGGCGTGCCCAGCCGCAGCGCGCGTCCTTCGACCGATCCGGTCACCCCCTGGCCGCCGATGTTCTCGAAACCTGCCACGCTCGGGTAGGCGATACCCCGGGTTTTTGCCGCATCGAGCACGGCGATGGCGAGCGGATGCGTGCTGCCTTGTTCCAGCGCGGCGGCCAGACGCAGCAACTCGTTTTCATCGACGCCCGGCGCAGGTTCCGCTGCCACCAGCGCCATGCGGCCTTCGGTCAGCGTGCCGGTCTTGTCCAGCGCCAGCAGCGAGAGTTTTTCCGCGCGTTCCAGCGCTTCCGCCGAGCGCACCAGGATGCCCAGTTGTGCGCCGCGGCCGAGGCCGACCATGACGGCGGTCGGCGTCGCCAGACCGAGGGCGCAGGGGCAGGCGATGACCAGCACGGCGACGGCGGGAATCAGGCTCTGCGTGAAAGTGTTTAACGTCAACTCGCCGCTGGTCAGCCACCAGCCCAGGAAGGTGAGTACGGCGATGCCGATCACGGCGGGGACGAAGATGCCGGAGATGCGATCGGCCAGTTGCTGGATCGGCGCTTTGGAGCCTTGCGCGGCTTCGGTCAGACGCACGATTTCCATCAACTGGGTCTGTGCGCCGACGCTTTCCGCTTGCACGCGCAACAAGCCGTCCAGATTCTGGCTGCCGGCATGCACGCGGTCGCCGGCGTGTTTGGCGACCGGCAGGCTTTCGCCGGTGAGCAGGCTTTCATCCAGGCTGGAAGCGCCGTCGATGACCTGTCCATCGACCGGCACTCGCTCGCCGGCGCGGACGCGCACCACATCGCCGACCTGCAAACGCGCAGTTTCGATTTCCACCGCCTCGCCGTTTCTCTCGACCCAGGCATTACGCGGTTGCAAACCGATCAATTGTTCGATGGCGCTGGAGGTGCGCGATTTGGCGCGGACTTCCAGCAGTTTGCCCAGGCGCACCAGCGTCACCACGGCGGCGCTGGCCTCGAAATAGACATGGCCGCCGAGATCGAACAGCAGCACCGCGACGCTGAAAAAATAGGCGGCGCTGGTGCCCAAAGCCACCAACACATCCATGTTGGCGCCGCCGCCGCGCAGGCTGTTCCAGGCGCCGGTGTAGAAGCGCTTGCCGGCCCAGAACTGTACCGGCGTGGCCAACAGCCATTGCAACCAGCCGGGCATCCACTCCACATGATGTGCGCCGGCCAGCATCGGGATCATCTGCGCCAGCAGCGGCAGGGTGAGGAGGGCGGCGATCAGGAATACACGTAATTCATGTTTGTATTCCGCCGCCTTGCGCGCCTTCGCCTCGGCGCGGCTGGTTTCGCCGATCAGGCTGGCGGAAAAGCCGGCTTTCGCCACTGCCGCCAGCAGCTCATCCAGACTCACGCTGTCCGGCGTGTAGCGCAGCCGCGCCTTTTCGGTGGCCAGATTGACTTGCGCCTCGACCCCGGGCAGGCGATTCAGCACTTTCTCCAGCCGCGCGGAGCAGGCTGCGCAGGTCATGCCGGCGATGGGGAGTTCGATGGTCTTGGTTGTCGCGGGTGTCATGGCAGGCAAGGTACAGATATCTGGCGTGGACGTTTCATCTTAGAGGCCACCGGCCTTGGCGGACAGAGCGGCCATGCAAAAGATGATCCTGATTAGCAAGCTGCCTCAGCCGTAGGTTGGGCAAAGCGAAGCGTGCCCAACATCGCGGCGGTTCGTTGGGCACGCTTCGATTTGCCCAACCTACGCCACTTGGATGATTGCAGACGACACGGCGACGACTGGGGCTTGAATTGGTGGCTATCGTCCCCAGAACCAAGCGGGTTTTTTAGAAATGGATAGCGCCATGACCGATGAAATGAGTACCGAAAACAGCGCCGCAGCAGAGCAGGGCGGCGGGCAGGAAAAAGAAGTCATCCCCAGCCTGGAAGCGCAGTTGCGCCAGGCCGAACTCAATGCAGAAGAACATCACGATGCCTGGCTGCGCGCCAAGGCCGATGCCGAGAATGCGCGTCGGCGGGCGCTGGACGAGATCGACAAGGCGCGCAAGTTTGCGCTCGACAAATTCGCCGCCGAATTACTGCCGGTGAAAGACAGCCTGGAAGCCGCGCTGGCGACCGGCGACAGCGCCAGCATCGAAAGCCTGAAGAGCGGCGTCGAACTCACGTTGAAGCAACTTTCTGGCGTGTTCGAGAAAAATAGTGTCAAAGAAATCAATCCATTGGGCGATAAATTTGATCCGCATTATCACCAGGCGATTGCGCTGGTGGAGGCAGAGGGCGAGGCCAATACCGTCGCGACCGTGCTGCAAAAAGGCTATGCGCTGAACGAGCGCGTGATGCGACCGGCGCTGGTCACGGTGATCAAGCCGAATTAACCGAGATTGTTCATTAGACCGTAGGGTGCGCCGTGCGCACCATTAAGCGTAAATCGGTGCGCACGGCGCACCCTACGATTTCGTGGATAAATGGCTAATGGACAATCTCGAATTAATAAAGCTTGAAATCGGCCATCTCAATCCCACTTGGCTAACACGTTTAAGCAAACACGTTTAATTCATTCTGAGGAACATCAAAATGGGCAAGATCATCGGTATCGACCTGGGCACCACCAACTCCTGCGTGGCGATCATGGAAAACGGCAAACCCAAGGTGATTGAAAACTCCGAGGGCGCGCGCACCACGCCGTCCATCATCGCTTACGCCGAAGACGGCGAAATTCTGGCCGGCGCACCGGCCAAGCGTCAGTCCGTCACCAACCCGAAGAACACGCTGTATGCCATCAAGCGTTTGATCGGCCGCCGCTTCGAAGAAAAAGAAGTGCAAAAGGACATCGCCCTGATGCCCTACAAGATCGTCAAGGCTGAAAACGGCGATGCCTGGGTGGAAGTGCGCGACAAGAAAACCGCGCCGCCGCAGATTTCCGCCGAAGTGCTGCGCAAGATGAAGAAAACCGCCGAGGATTACCTGGGCGAAGAAGTCACCGAAGCGGTCATCACCGTGCCGGCCTATTTCAACGACTCGCAGCGCCAGGCCACCAAGGACGCCGGCCGCATCGCCGGTCTGG
>JAUYET010000088.1 GCA_030691265.1 Pseudomonadota bacterium | reverse complement strand
GCAGCGATTAATCAAGGAGTAAGCCATGGGCAACAACTACACCCGCATCACCAAAGACGGCCTCTGGGACAACAACATCGTGTTCGCCCAGATCCTGGGTATGTGCCCGACCATGGCGGTCACCGGCAGCGCCACCAACGGTCTCGGCATGGGCCTGGCCACCACCGCCGTGATGGTGGCGTCCAACGCGCTGGTGTCGATGGTGCGCAACGTGGTCACGCCGGATGTGCGCATCCCGGTCTACATCGTGCTGATCGCCACCCTGGTCACCCTGGTCGACGTCAGCATCAACGCCTGGGCGCATGACCTGTACAAGGTGCTCGGCCTGTATATCGCCCTGATCGTCGCCAACTGCGCGGTGCTTGGACGCGCCGAAGCCTACGCGCAGAAGGTCGGCGTGCTGCCGGCGGCAATGGACGGTCTGATGATGGGCCTCGGCTTCACCTTCGCGCTGACCCTGATCGGCGGCATCCGCGAAGTGATCGGCAGCGGCACCCTGTTCTCCAACGCCCACCTGCTGCTCGGGCCGGCCTTCGCCTTCCTGGAGACCACGGTCATTACCGATTACAAAGGCTATCTGCTGATGATCCTGCCGCCGGGCGGCTTCCTGGTGCTGGGCTTCCTGCTCGCCGGCAAGCGGATTCTGGACAAGCGCCTGGCGGAACGCGCTGTAGGTGCGAATTTATTCGCACAGCGTTCGTCGTCAGCCGGATGAGGGGCGTGCGAATAAATTCGCACCTACACGTTCACGTCAAGGAAATGCCATGCAAGTCGCCGTCGCCTACGCCGAACCCGCGCAGCAAATCTGGCTGCGCATCGAAGTGCCTGAAGACACCACGGTGGAACAGGCCATCATCAAATCGGGCCTGCTGCGCCAGTTCCCGGAGATCGACCTGACCGAACGCGCGGTCGGCATCTTCGGCAAACTGACCAAACTCGACGCCCCGCTCAACCCCGGCGACCGCGTGGAAATCTACCGCGCCATCACCGCCGACCCCGCCACCGTGCCGAGACGGCAGATGGCGGACGATGACGACGACGATTGATGCCAGCTACCCCGCCAACTCGTTGGCGATCATCGCCGCCTGCTTCAACACCGTTTCCGTGGCCAGCAACTGCGGTTATCTGAATGGGCGTGACGCTGGGGTTTTCATCTGCGGGAAAAGGGATGTCCGTATCACCCCGGCTCCTTGAAATAGATTTCCACGGTTTGGCTGGTCCAGGTGGCGATGCCGGAGCCAAAGAAGTCAGCGTCTTCGGTCCATATCGGGCAGTCCAGCAGCAGCGCGGCGGCGACGGCGGGCCAGTCGTTTTTGTCGCGGCGGCCGATGCGGGCCATGGCTTGTTCTTCCACCAGCACCAACCCATCCTTGCCGACGAGCACCGCCAGCCAAAAAGGCAGTTTGAGTGTGGAGGCGGCAAGGGACAGCGGAGTCGTTGGCGCTTCAGCGCTTACGAATCCGGCGTACCCCTTGCGGGTATTGCCGCCCTACAATTACGGCTGCCGCCCTCGTAGGTCGGCAATCCTTTGCCGACTATCCTGCTCGCGGCGGGGTTTGTCGCCCGCTTTCCATACCGGCTGAGGCAGCTTGCTAATCAGGAAAGCCGATGCTCATCGATCCGCTGTGTTGAAAGGAAAACTGTGATGCAAAAAGCGAAGTTCTTCCCTCTCCCGACTTTGGCCTCTGCCTGACCTTCACCAATGGCGAGCGACGTCGGTTCGATGTTCGCCCCTACCCGGACAAGGGCGTTTTCAGGCAACTTCAGGATTACGCGCGCTTCAGCCAGGTGCGTGTTGTTGCTGGAACAGTGTAATGGCCGGGTGAAATTGATCTCTGTCCTGATACCCTTTACGAAAAATCCGTGCTTTTGCCAAACGAATGACCCATATGACCCAAATCACCCTCGCCCTTTCCAAGGGCCGCATCTTCGAAGAAACCCTGCCACTGCTGGCCGCCGCCGGCATCGTGCCGAGCGAGAACCCGGAGTCCTCGCGCAAGTTGATCATCGAGACCAATCGGCCCGATGTACGCCTGATCATCGTGCGCGCCAGCGATGTGCCGACTTATGTGCAGCACGGCGCGGCGGATCTCGGCATCGCCGGCAAGGACGTGTTGATCGAACACGGTGGCGAAGGCCTGTATCAGCCGGTCGATCTCAACATCGCCAAGTGCCGCATGATGGTGGCGACGCCGGTCGGCTTCGATTACCCGTCCGCTGTGCGACGTGGTGCACGTTTGCGTGTGGCGACCAAGTATGTGAACACCGCGCGGCTGCATTTTGCCGAGAAGGGCGTGCACATCGATTTGATCAAGCTGTACGGCTCGATGGAGCTGGCGCCGCTGATCGGGCTGTCCGACGTCATCGTCGATCTCGTTTCCACCGGTGGGACGTTGAAGGCCAATAACCTGGTTGCCGTGGAAGAGATCATGCAGATCAGTTCGCGTCTGGTGGTCAACCAGGCCGCGCTCAAGCTCAAGCACGACACCATCCAGCCGATCATCGAGACTTTCCGCGCCGCCGCAGGCAAGTAACACCGGCGGTTAATCCGCGGCGGCCGTGGCTATAATTCGCCGGGTCTATTCTGTACTTACGCAATCTGCCTTCCTGATCATGTCCGATCCCGTTTTTGCCCTGCCCATGGACCTGCCCATCACCCGTCTGGATGCCGCCAGCGCCGATTTCCGCGCTCGTCTGACCGAACTTCTGGCCTTCAACGACGCGACGGACAGCGCGGTGCAAAACGCGGTGTCCGAGATTCTGGCCGGCGTGCGCGCCAGGGGCGATGCGGCGGTACTGGAATACACCGCGCGTTTCGACCGTTTGAATGCGCCCGACATGGCGGCGCTGGAACTTAGTCAAGCCGAATTGCAAGCCGCTTTGGCCAAGTTGCCCTTGCGTCTGGAACAGGCGTTGCGCCAGGCCGCCGAGCGGGTGCGGATTTATCACGCGAAGCAGCGTCAGGAATCCTGGACCTACACCGAGGCGGACGGCACCGTGCTGGGCCAGCAGGTTACCGCGCTGGATCGCGTCGGCCTCTACGTGCCGGGCGGCAAGGCGGCATACCCGTCTTCCGTGCTGATGAACGCCATTCCCGCCAAGGTGGCCGGCGTCAAGGAATTGATCATGGTGGTGCCGACGCCGGATGGCGTGCGCAACGATCTGGTGCTCGCGGCGGCGGCGGTCGCCGGCGTCGATCGCGTGTTCTGCATCGGCGGCGCGCAGGCGGTGGCGGCGCTGGCCTACGGCACCGAGAGCATCCCGCAAGTGGACAAGATCGTCGGCCCCGGCAACGCCTATGTCGCCGAAGCCAAACGCCGCGTGTTCGGCATCGTCGGCATCGACATGATCGCCGGGCCGTCGGAAATTCTGGTCATCTGCGACGGCCTGACCGATCCCGACTGGATCGCGATGGATCTTTTCTCGCAGGCCGAACACGACGAACTGGCCCAGTCCATCCTGATCTCCCCGGATGCCGCCTTCCTGGATGCGGTGCAGGCCAGCGTCGATAAACTGCTGCCGACGATGCCACGCCGCGAGGTGATCGCCGCCTCCATCGGCAACCGGGCCGGCATGATCCTGTGCCGCGACCTGGCGGAAGCGGCGGAGATCGCCAACTTCATCGCCCCGGAACATCTCGAATTGTCGGTGGCCGACCCGGATGCCATGCTGCCCCTGATCCGCCATGCCGGCGCCATCTTCATGGGCCGCAACACCTGCGAGGCGCTGGGCGATTACTGCGCCGGCCCCAACCACGTGCTGCCGACTTCGCGCACCGCGCGCTTCTCCTCGCCGCTGGGCGTGTACGACTTCCAGAAGCGTTCCAGCCTGATCCATGTATCCGACGCGGGCGCCAAGACGCTGGGCGAGATCGCGTCCGCGCTGGCGTATGGCGAAGGACTGCAGGCGCATGCCCGTTCGGCTGAATACCGGATGGGGCGCTGACCGGCGGCTCAAGAAACACCATGCGATTCATCGATTTTGTAGGGTGCGCCGCGCGCACCGCCAGGTGTCAATGGGTGCGCACGGCGCACCCTACGTATTTATTTGCGCATGACGCCTGAACAACTCATCCGCCCGGAAATCCAGCGCTTATCGGCCTATCACGTTGCCGATGCGACCGGCATGGTCAAGCTGGACGCGATGGAAAATCCGTATTCGCTGCCGGACGATTTGCGCGCCGAACTGGCGGAAAAGCTGCGCGATGCGGCGATCAACCGCTATCCCGACCCGCATGCCGTCGCGGTGCAGCAGGCGCTGCGCCAGGCTTTCGCTATCGCGCCGGCTTACGACATCATGCTCGGCAACGGTTCCGACGAGCTGATCCAGATCGTCGCCAGCGCGCTGGCCAAACCGGGCGCGGCCTTGCTGGCGGTGGAACCGTCGTTCGTCATGTACCGCATGATCGCCGAGTTCACCGGCCTGCGTTACGTCGGCGTGCCGCTGCGCCCCGACTTCGCGCTGGATGAGGCGGCGGTGCTGGACGCCATCGAGCGCGAGCAGCCGGAACTGGTGTTCCTCGCTTACCCGAACAACCCCACCGGCAATGCGTTCGAGCGCGGCGCGATCGAACGCATCCTCGCCGCCGCGCCCGGCCTGGTCGTCATCGACGAGGCCTATCACGCCTTCGCCGGCGGTCTCAGCTTCCTCGACGATCTGGCCCGCTTCGATAATCTGGTCTTGATGCGCACCGTTTCCAAGCTGGGCCTGGCCGGTATTCGCCTCGGTTATCTGGTCGGCAAACCGGCCTGGATCACGCAGTTCGACAAAGTTCGCCTACCGTACAATGTCAACGTGCTGACTCAGGTGGCGGCGCGTTTCGCGCTGGAACATGTCGAAGTGCTGGAGCGACAGGCGGCGCAACTGGTTGCCGAGCGGGGAAGATTGATGCAAACGCTATCCGCGCTGAAAGACGTGCGGGCCTTCGACAGCAGCGCCAATTTCATTCTGTTTCGGGCGCCGAATGCGGCGCGGGTCTTCGCCGGACTCAAGCAGCGCGGTATCCTGATCAAGAACCTGCATGGCGGCCATCCGCTACTCGACAACTGCTTGCGCGTCACGGTCGGTGCGCCGCAAGAAAACGATGCTTTTATTGCTGCTTTGTGCTCTGAACTAGAGTTGGAAAACTGATATGAACCGTAGCGCTGAAGTCGCACGCAACACGCTGGAAACCCAGATTACCGTCCGCATCGATCTGGACGGTTCCGGCAAGGCCGCGTTCCAGACCGGATTGCCGTTTCTCGACCACATGCTCGACCAGGTTGCTCGGCATGGCTTGATCGACCTGGACATCAATGCCAAGGGCGATCTGCACATCGACGCGCACCACACCGCCGAGGATATCGGCATCACCCTGGGCCAGGCTTTCGCCAAGGCGGTCGGCGACAAGAAGGGCCTGCGCCGCTATGGCCACGCCTATGTGCCGCTCGACGAAGCCTTGTCGCGCGTGGTGATCGACCTGTCCGGCCGCCCCGGCCTGGAATTCCAGGTCGAATTCACCCGCGCGCGCATCGGCGATTTCGATGTCGATCTGTTCCGCGAGTTTTTCCAGGGCTTCGTCAATCACGCCGACGTCACGCTGCACATCGACAACCTGCGCGGCATCAACGCGCACCATCAGGCCGAGACCGTGTTCAAGGCGTTTGGACGGGCATTGCGCATGGCGTTGGAGATCGACCCGCGCATGGGCGATGCGATGCCTTCGACCAAGGGCTCGCTGTAATGCCTGATATCGCGATCATCGACTACGGCATGGGCAATCTGCTCTCCGTGTCGAAGGCGTTCGAACACGTCGCGCCGCTGGCCGAGATCGTGGTCACCGCCGATCCGGCGGTCATCAAGGCGGCGACGCGCGTGGTATTTCCCGGTGTCGGCGCCATGCCGGATTGCATGCGCGAGCTGGCGGCGCGCGGTTTGACCGAAGTGGTCAAACAAGCGGCCGAGAACAAGCCTTTCCTGGGCATCTGCCTGGGCATGCAAGCCCTGTTCGAGCGCAGCGAGGAGGGCGATTGCGCCGGTCTGGGCCTGCTGCCCGGCAATGTGCGCCTGTTTCCCGCCGAAGCCATGCAGGATGCGGCCGGCAACAAATTGAAAGTGCCGCACATCGGCTGGAATCGGGTGCATCAGGCGGCGCTGGGTACAACACCCCACCCCATGTGGGCGGGCATCGAAGATGGCGAGCGCTTTTACTTCGTGCACAGCTACTATGCCGAGCCGGCCGATCCCGCCGTGGTGGCCGCTTTTACGCATTACCCGTTTGCATTCACCTGCGCGGTGGCGCGAGACAACGTGTTCGCCGTGCAGTTTCACCCCGAGAAGAGTCAGGCTGCTGGCTTGCATCTGCTCGCCAATTTCATAACTTGGGAAGGCAATCCGAGGTAAGTCATGCTCATCATTCCGGCGATCGATCTCAAAGATGGTCATTGTGTTCGTCTCAAACAGGGCGAAATGGACAGTGCTACGGTGTTTTCCGCGAATCCGGCGGAAATGGCCGTCAAGTGGTTGGCCAGTGGCGCGCGCCGCCTGCATCTGGTCGACCTGAACGGCGCTTTCGCCGGCAAGCCGGTCAACGAGAAGGCCATCAAGGCGATCACCGATGCGCTGGGCGACGAAATTCCGGTGCAACTCGGCGGCGGCATTCGCGACCTGGATACCATCGAGCGTTATCTCGACGACGGCATCACCTACGTCATCATCGGCAGCGCGGCGGTCAAGAATCCCGGCTTCCTGCGCGATGCCTGTACGGCTTTCCCGGGCCGCATCATCGTCGGCCTCGATGCCAAGGACGGCAAGGTGGCGGTGGAGGGCTGGTCGAAAGTCACCGGCCATGACGTCATCGATCTGGCCAAGCGCTTCCAGGATTACGGCGTCGAGTCGGTGGTCTACACCGACATCGGCCGCGACGGCATGCTTTCCGGCGTCAACATCGAAGCCACCGTGCGCCTGGCGCAGGCGCTGACCATCCCGGTGATCGCCAGCGGCGGCGTCACCAATCTGGATGACGTGCGCAATCTTTGCGCGGTCGAAGGCGAGGGCATCATCGGCGCCATTACCGGCCGCGCCATCTATGAGGGCACGCTCGATTTCACGGCGGCGCAGGCGCTGGCTGATGAGTTGTCCGAGGTGAAAAGCTGACGTGGCGCTCGCCAAACGCATCATTCCCTGCCTGGACGTCACCAACGGTCGCGTTGTCAAAGGCGTCAATTTCGTCAACCTGCGCGATGCCGGCGATCCGGTGGAAATCGCCAAGCGTTACGACGAGCAGGGCGCCGACGAATTGACCTTTCTCGACATCACCGCTACCTCCGATAACCGCGATCTGATCCTGCACATCATCGAAGCGGTCGCCGCGCAGGTGTTCATACCGCTGACCGTCGGCGGCGGCGTGCGCGCCGTCGAGGATGTGCGTCGATTGCTGCATGCCGGCGCCGACAAGGTGTCCATCAACACCGCCGCCGTGTTCAACCCGCAACTGGTCAAGGAGTGTTCCGACCGTTTCGGTTCGCAGTGCATCGTGGTGGCGATAGACGCCAAGCAGACGGTGTGGGGTGCGGCGCCGAAATGGGAAATCTTCACCCACGGCGGCCGCAAAGCCACCGGGCTGGATGCGGTGGCATGGGCGCAGAAGATGCAGGGCCTGGGCGCGGGTGAAATCCTGCACACCAGCATGGATCGCGACGGCGCCAAGATCGGTTTCGACCTCAATCTGACGCGGGCGATTTCCGACGCGGTGAACATCCCCGTCATCGCCAGCGGCGGCGTCGGCAATCTGCAACATCTGGCCGACGGCGTGAAGATGGGCGGGGCGGATGCGGTGTTGGCGGCCAGCATCTTTCACTTCGGCGAATACACCGTCGAACAAGCCAAGAAACACATGCAGGAACAAGGAATCGAGGTGCGCTTGTGAGTACGATTTTGTCTAGCGAGGCGTGGTTGAACAAGGTCAACTGGTCGGAGGAGGGACTGGTGCCGGCCATCGCCCAGGACGCGGCAAGCGGCGACATTCTGATGGTGGCCTGGATGAATCGGGATGCGTTGAAGAAAACGGTGGAACTCGGCGAGGCGGTCTACTGGTCGCGCTCGCGCAAGAAGCTGTGGCACAAGGGCGAGGAATCCGGCCACGCGCAGGCGGTCAAGGAAATCCGCCTCGATTGCGATGAGGACGTGGTCTTGCTGAAGATCGACCAGGTCGGCGGCATCGCCTGCCATACCGGTCGCCGCAGTTGTTTTTTTCAGCGGCTGGAAAAGGGGCAGTGGGTGACGGTAGACCCGGTGCTGAAAGACCCGCACGAGATTTACAAGAAATGAGCAACGATGTTCTTGATCGTCTCGCGCAGACCCTGGAGGCCCGCAAGCAGGCCGACCCGCAAAGCTCTTATGTAGCGAAGCTCTACCACAAGGGGCTGGACGCGATTCTCAAGAAGATTGCGGAAGAAGCTGCGGAGACCATCATGGCCGCGAAAGATGGCGTGCGTGAAAAGGTTATCTACGAAACCGCGGACCTGTGGTTTCATTCGCTGGTTTTGCTGGCCCAGCAAGGCATCCATCCCGACGAGATCCTGAATGAACTGGCTCGCCGCGAGGGGTTATCGGGAATCGCTGAAAAAGCGAGTCGAGAAAAAAACGACGAGGAACAGGCATGAGCGACAACTGTGTTTTTTGCAAGATCATCGCGGGCGAAATCCCCGCCCGCAAAGTGCATGAAGACAGCGATTTGATCGCGTTTAACGACATCCATCCGGCCGCACCGGTGCACTTCATGATCGTGCCGAAGGAACATATCGCCTCGCTGGAAGATGCGCATGCGCGGCATGAGATGCTGCTCGGCCGTATTCTGTTGTTGGCGCCGATGTTGGCCAGGGAACAAGGCTTGAACGATGGCTTCCGGACCATCATCAATACCGGCAAGGGCGGCGGTCAGGAAGTCATGCATCTGCATGTTCACGTCATTGGCGGCGGCGGTTTGCACGCCATGTGATTTTCAAGGCCGTCTCGGCTGAGGCGGCATTTTTATATAGAGGAGTTAAGTCATGGGTTCCTTCAGCATCTGGCATTGGCTGATCGTTTTGGTGATTGTGTTGTTGGTGTTCGGCACCAAGAAACTGAAGAATCTCGGCGGCGACCTGGGCGGGGCGGTCAAAGGCTTCAAGGACGCGATGGCCGAGGAAAAGAACAAGCCGACCGAACTGCCGCGTCAGGGTGACGACAGCGGCACGACGATCGAGGGCGAGGTCAAGGACAAGCAACAGTCGTGAATCCTGCATTCGTGATCAGCTAACTTCATGTTCGATATCGGTTTTACTGAGTTGATGCTCATCGGCATCGTCGCGCTGATCGTCATCGGCCCCGAGCGACTGCCGAAGGTGGCGCGCACCGCCGGCCAGTGGCTGGGGCGTCTCAATCGCTATGTCTCGCAGGTCAAGCAGGATATCGACCGCGATATCAAGCTGGAAGAACTGCGCAAGATGCAGCAGGACATGAAAGATACCGCGCAGAAATACGAAATCATGGCGGGAGACGCCAAGCGCGAGCTGGAGACCACGGTCGAGCAGGAAACCGGCCAGATCAGCCGCGTCATGCAGGCCATGGGCGCGACCGACGGCGGCCTGGCGATGCAGGAATGGGACAAGATCAAGGCGGAAGAGACCGCAGCCACGGTGGCTGACGCCAGCGATTCGACGCCGGCTCTGGAGTCCGATGCAAAAGCGGAAATCCGGGACGTTGCGGAGCGACCCGTGCCTGACCACGCAGCAGACAAAGTGGCTGGCTGATCCCGATGATCATGGATGGCACGGAAACCTTCATTTCGCATCTGATCGAGCTGCGCGATCGATTGCTGAAAGCGGTCATCGCCTGGATCGTGTTGTTCGTTTGTCTGTTCCCGTTTGCCAACGATCTCTACAGCATTCTGGCGCAACCGTTGTTGGACAAGTTGCCACATGGCGGGCAGATGATCGCCACCGAAGTGGTGACGCCGTTCTTTGTGCCGATCAAGGTCGCCATGATGACCGCTTTTCTCGGCGCCTTGCCGGTGATCCTCTATCAGGTTTGGGCGTTCATTGCGCCCGGCCTGTATGCCCATGAGCGCAAGATGATCGTGCCATTGGTGTTTGCCAGCCTGGTGCTGTTTGCCTGTGGCATGGCCTTCGCTTATTTCCTCGTCTTCCCGGTGGTGTTCGGTTTCATCGTCGGGATTGCCCCGGTCGGCGTCGCGGTGATGACCGATATCGGCAAATACCTCGATTTCGTCATCACCATGTTCCTCGCCTTCGGCATCACCTTCGAAGTGCCGATCGTGGTCATCGCGCTGGCCTTGAGCGGTATGGTCGAGATCGAAAAATTCAGGGAAGCGCGGCCATATGTCATCGTTGGCGCATTCGTCATTGGCGCCATCTTCACGCCGCCGGATGTGGTTTCCCAGATCATGCTCGCCGTGCCGCTCTGGCTGCTATATGAACTCGGCATCATCGTGGCGGGCTGGCTGGTCAAGCGCAAACCGGTCGCCCCGGTCGAAGAAGAGACTTACACGCCGATCTCGGAGGCCGATCTCGATTCCGAACTCGATCGCATCGAAGACGAGCAGAAGAAATTGACCTGATGCACCGGGATGGAATGCAGATGCATGTAAATGCCCCTTGATGGGGTGTTTTTTTAGGAGAGAAGTTCATGGTGGATGCCGTCAAATCAGGCGCAGATGTACTGTTTATCTTGCTGGGCGCCATCATGGTCCTGGCGATGCATGCCGGCTTCGCGTTTCTTGAACTGGGCACGGTACGCAAGAAAAATCAGGTCAACGCGCTGGTCAAAATCCTGACCGATTTCTCCGTCTCCACCATCGCCTATTTTTTCATCGGTTACGGCATCGCCTACGGGGTCGATTTCCTCAGCGGCGCCGACCAACTGGTGCAGAAGAGCGGCTATGACCTGGTCAAGTTCTTCTTCCTGCTGACCTTCGCCGCCGCCATCCCCGCCATCGTTTCCGGCGGCATTGCCGAACGCGCCCGTTTCAACCCGCAACTGGCCGCGACTTTTATCCTGGTCGGCTTCGTTTATCCCCTCTTTGAAGGCATGGCCTGGAACAACAACTACGGCTTCCAAGACTGGATCAATGCCAGTTTCGGCGCCAAGTTCCACGACTTCGCCGGCTCTGTCGTGGTGCATGCCGTGGGCGGCTGGATCGCGTTGCCCGCCGTGCTGTTGCTGGGCGCCCGCCGCGGCCGCTACCGTCATGACGGCGCGGTCGCCGCGCATCCGCCGTCCAGCATTCCGTTCCTGGCCCTGGGCGCCTGGATCCTGACGGTCGGCTGGTTCGGTTTCAACGTGATGTCCGCGCAGACGCTGGAGGCGGTTTCCGGGCTGGTTGCGGTCAACTCGCTGATGGCGATGGTGGGCGGCACGCTCGCCGCGCTGTTCATCGGCAAGAACGACCCCGGCTTCATCCACAACGGTCCCTTGGCCGGCCTGGTTGCCGTTTGCGCGGGTTCCGACCTGATGCACCCGATCGGCGCGCTGGCAACCGGGGTCATTGCCGGCGGCCTGTTCGT
The DNA here is from genome assembly GCA_030691265.1 of Pseudomonadota bacterium. Taxonomy (GTDB): domain Bacteria; phylum Pseudomonadota; class Gammaproteobacteria; order Burkholderiales; family Thiobacillaceae; genus PFJX01. The sequence goes on along the minus strand of JAUYET010000088.1, from coordinate 678 downwards.
CGTCATGTTCACCATCACGCAGAACAAATGGAAGATCGACGACGTGCTCGGCGTCTGGCCGTTGCATGGTTTATGCGGCGCCTGGGGCGGCATTGCCGCCGGCATCTTCGGTTTGCAGGCTTTCGGCGGTATCGGCGGCGTCAGCTTCGGCGCCCAACTGGTCGGCACCTTGGCCGGCATCGGCATCGCCCTGGCTGGCGGCGCGGTGGTTTATGGCGTGCTTAAACTCGCCATCGGCATCCGCCTCGATGCCGAAGAGGAATTCAACGGCGCCGACCTTTCGATCCACAAGATTTCAGCGACCGCCGAGCGGGAAACCAACTGGTAGGGCGTTTCACAGCCCTGGAATACGGGCGGAATGTGGCCGCACACGCGGCCGCTTTTTCAAGCCCGTTTCACTCGCATAGGTGTCTGATGACCAAGCTGAACTTCCTTGCATTGAACCTAGATTCCTCAGTTGACCGCTTCTTAGCCCTCGGAAAGCCTCATGGATACAAGCGTTAGCGCCTTCGATGGCGTTCACCATTTAGGTGACGTCGCTACGCGCCAGATTGCACGGTTGCCGGGCCGTCTGGCCGCGTTACTCCTCCTTGCGGGAAACGACCCCGCCGCGTCATCGCGCCTTGCCAGCCGACCCGGCAACCGCACACTCTGGCGCGTCCAACTGAGGAATCTAGG
>JAUYET010000078.1 GCA_030691265.1 Pseudomonadota bacterium | reverse complement strand
GCTAGTGTGGTGTTGCACGCTATCCGGCCCATAAAAAGGCGTCTTTTCGGCCAGAGCGGCGTTGCAAATCCTCGCCATAGCTGGGCTATGGCTGTGGTTTGCGCCTTGCTCTGACCAAAAATCCATCCTTTTTATTTGGGCCGACAAGCGTGCAACACCACACTAGTTCGCCAACCATCGATAGGAGAGAAGCATCATGCAAGCCGGCAACACGAATGGATTCGAGGCAGAACATTTGCGGAAGTGGTGGCAAGCCACGCGCGACTACCTGTTCGCTGATTTTGAAAGCCTGCCGGAATCCGCCGTCCAGACTGAGGATGCATGGGCGCAGCCGGAGACGAATGCTGGCCGGAAACGCTACGCCAGCGTGCTCTGGATCGGCCTGGCATTGGCCGCCGGCGCCTGCCCGCCACTGGCATCCGCCACTGACGCGGCCCCGCTGGCCCTGGCCGCGGCGCCCCAATTCAGACCGGACTTCTCCGGCCACTGGGCGCTCAATGCCAAGGCCAGTGATGACCCGCAGGAAACGCTGAAGGCCGCCATGCAGGCGATGCAACCGGCCAAGGGCGGCGGACGCGGGATGGGAGGCGGTTCCGGCGGACAGGGCCGGGGCGGCGGCATGGGTGGCGGACGCCATGGACGTGGATCGCCAGAGGGAATGGGAGGGCGCGGCGAGATGCCATCCCGGGAGATGTCCGCACTGATCGCCGCAGCGGGAAAGCTCGATATCACCCATGCGGATCCGATGCTGCTTATCGCCGACGAGAACGAGCAACGCCAGCGCCTGTTCACCGACTTTCGCGGCGCCAGCGTTTCCGCCAGCGGCGGCTTGCGGCAGCAGGTGGCCGTCGCGGGCTGGGAGGGGACGGCATTGGTGGTCGAGACCACGATGATCGGTGGCACGAAGCTGATTCAGCACTACCAGATCGATGCCGACACAGGCCAACTCGTGATTTCCGCTGTGGTTCATCCTGCCGAAATTCGACCGGTCCCGTTTCGTCTTGTGTATGACCGCTTGAAGCCCGCGATGGATGTGAAAGAAAGGAACTGAAATTGCAAACCGATCACTCGTTACCCTATGTCCGCCTATCGCCCCGATCTCCACACTCGCCCCGCTCGATCTGGATCGGCTTGTGCGCCGGCATGCTGGCCGGCTGCGCTTCCGGCCCTGATTTCAAACCGCCCGCCGCCCCCGAAGTGACTGGCTACACCGCCTCGGCCTTGCCTGCTCAGACCGCCGCCGCGCCGGCCGCGCTGGGCGGCGCGCAACGTTTCGTCGCGGGTGCGCCCATGGCTGCCCAGTGGTGGCGGCAGTTCGGCTCGGCCAAGCTGGATGCCCTCATCGAAGCGGCCCTGCGCGCCAGCCCCACCCTGGAGGCTGCCCAGGCCACCTTGCGCCAGGCCCGGCACAACTACGAGGCACTGGCTGGAACTACGCGATATCCCCAGGCAAGCGCCAATCTCGGCGCGCAACGCCAGGGCGTCAACAATGCCGCCGCCGGCCTGCCCGGCGGCGAGCGCACCTACAACCTGATCAACGCCAGCGTGGCGGTGAGTTATGACCTCGACCTCGCCGGCGGCAACCGGCGCGCGCTGGAAGCCCTGGCGGCGCAAACCGAGCATCGACGCTTCCAGCTCGAAGGCGCGCGCCAGACCCTGATCGGCAACCTGGTCACCACAGCCGTCATGCAGGCGCAACTGGCCGGGCAGATCGAGGCCAGCACGGCCATCCTGGCGGCCCAGGAAGAACAACTGGCGTTGACCCGCAAGCGCCTGGCGCTGGGTGCGGCCTCCGAACGGGACGTTCTGACGCTGCAAACCCAGGTGGAACAGACGCGCGCCGGACTGCCGCCGCTGCGCCTGCGACTGGAACAGAACCGGCATCTGCTGGCCACCCTCGCCGGCCAGCCGCCCGGCACGACGACCCAGCTCCAGTTCGTACTGGGCGACTTCAGCCTGCCCGGCGAGTTGCCGCTCAGCCTGCCCTCCGAGCTGACCCGCCAACGTCCGGATATCCAGGCCGCCGAGGCGCTGCTCGCCGCCGCCAGCGCGCAACGCGGGGTGGCCGTGTCCAGGCTGTATCCACGTCTCGCATTGAGCGCCAATCTCGGCGCGCAAGCCCTCACCGCGGCCAGTCTTTTCGATGGCGGTTCCCTGGTTTGGGGCCTGGCGGGACAGTTGGCGCAACCCCTGTTCAAGCCTGGCCTGCGCGCCGAGGTGCGTGCCGCCGAAGCGGGATTCGACGCCGCCGCCGCCAACTACCGACAAACCGTCCTGCAGGCGCTGCGCGAAGTCGCCGACGTGCTGCGCGCGCTCGATCACGACGCCCAGGCATTGGCCTCTCACGCCGCCGCCGATGCCGCCGCGCGGGACGCGCTGCGGTTGGTGCAACAGCACCATGACCTGGGTGCGGCAAGCTATCTCGAACTGCTCATCGCGCAGCAGCAAGCCCAGCAAACCCGAATCAACCTCGTCGCGGCACAGGCGTTGCGCCTGGCTGACACCACCGCGCTGTACCAGGCCATGGGGGGCGGCTGGTCGCGGGACGACCCTGCCGACGCGCAAGCGCAGCCTCGGTCGTAATGGTTGCGGGGCGCGGCCAGGCCACTCCGGCAAGCTTCCGCCCTTGCCGCCGCCACACTCAAATCGCCTTTTTGGCCGGAAGACCTCCAGAAACAACCTGACACAAGCTGTCGCGGCAGCGAAAACACCCGGAAATGCCTGCCAGGCACACTGCTTTCCACGCCAACGGGATTCAACGCCAGACAGCGCCCCAGGCGACAAAAGCCTTTATCCACTTGCAAGACACAGGAGCAACACCATGAACAAATCGAAATCCATCCTCACCATATTTGCCGGCTTGCTCGCCACCAGCATGGCCCTCGATGTTCAAGCCCGCGGCCAGGGCGGCGGCGGTGGCGGCATGGGCGGCGGTCAAATGAGCGGCCAGAGCAGCGGCCAGAGTTCCGGCGACATGACGCGGACGCGCACCCGCGATGGGTCGCAATCCGGCGCGCAGTCCGGCGCGCAGTCCGGTGATATGACGCGCACGCGGTCCCGCGATGGCGCGCAGTCCGGCACGCAGTCCGGCGATACGCAGCAGACCCGCGAGATGCGCCAGGAACAGCATCGCACCGGGCAGGACAGCATCATCGTGCAGCAATAAATCCGGCTAACGGGCATGACTTTGAGTAGACGTCCCGGAGTATGAAAGTCACGCCCGTTTCCCTCTCCCCCAACCCCTCCCCCGCTTGCGGGGGAGGGGAGCTTCAAGAAGTCGCTTTGCGACTTTTACGTTAAACCCAAGCTCGCGGCGGGCGCCCTCTCGCGCCCGCCGCGCCCATTTCGTTTCCAGAAAAAGGTGTCCTGACATGCAGAAAGTGCTTAAACCCATCCTCGCCGCTTGCCTGGCGCTCGCCGCAACCGCCACGCAAGCCGCCGAGCCGCTCGCCCTCCAGAAGATCATGCGCGACCTCGGCGGCAACATGCAGACCGTCACCGACGGCATTTCCCGTAGCGACTGGGTGCTGGTGGAAAAAACCGCGCCCCTGATCGCCGACCACCCGCAGCCGCCGCTCGCCGAGAAGATGCGCATCATGCGTTTCATCGGCAGCGACATGGGCAAATTCAAGGCCCATGACAGCGCAACCCACGAGCAGGCGAGTGTGCTGGGCAAGGCCGCCAAAGCCGGCGATGGCGCGGGCGTCATCCTGGCCTTCCAGAAACTCCAGACCAGTTGTTACGACTGCCACCGCGAATTCCGCAAACCGTTCGTGGAACATTTCTATGGCGCACGTTGAGGACGCCGGGCAATTCGAGCCGACGCATCTGGCGAGCCTGACCGCGGCACGATGAAATCGATCAAACGCGGCCTCTGTCACGCCATGGCCACGTTGTTATATGGCGCATTGCCGGCAGCGCCAGCCCATGCCGACGCTGCCTGGGAAACCTGCGCCGCTACCGGCAACGATGCGCAGCGGCTGGCTTGCTACGATCGGTTGGCGAGGCAACCCCCAGCCCAGCCCGAAGGGCAGGAATTTGCGCTGCAACAAACGCCCGCCGAAGTGCGCAAGGTTTCGCCGTTATCGCGCCATTGGGAACTGGACGACGCTGCCAAGCAGGGCGCCTTCCTGCTCAGGCCGCACGCGCCCAACTACTTTCTCCCGCTCAAGTACAGCAACTCGCCCAACAACACCCCGTTGCAAGGCAGCTTGCTGCAATCCGATCTCGGCCTGGAGCAAGTCGAGGCCAAATTTCAATTGAGTTTCAAGGCCAAGGCGGTGGAAGGCCTGTTCAATGCGGACAGCGATTTATGGCTGGGCTTCACCGGGACATCCTATTGGCAGATGTACAACAGCAGCATTTCCGCAGCTTTCCGCGAGTCGAACTATGAGCCGGAGGCGATGCTGGTGTTTCGCACGAACTACGACCTGGCGGGTTTGACCGGGCGTTTCATCAATCTTGGCCTGGTGCACCAGTCCAATGGCCGACCGGAAGCCTTGTCGCGCAGTTGGAACCGGGTTTATGCGCAGTTCGGCTTCGAGCGTGGCAATTTCGCGTTGCTGATTCGGCCGTGGTATCGCATCCCGGAAAACGCGGCGGAAGATGACAACCCGGATATCGAAGACTATCTGGGCCACGGCGATCTGTTGGCGACCTACAAGGATGGCGGCAGCAGCTACTCGCTGATGCTGCGCAACAATCTGAAAAGTTCATCCAATCGTGGTGCGATCCAGGCGAGCTGGAGTTTCCCGCTGCATGGCCGGCTCCGAGGCTATGTCCAATACTTCAACGGCTACGGCGAATCGCTGATCGACTACAACTACAGCCAGCAATCCCTCGGCATCGGCGTGAGCCTGACGGATTGGATGTAGGGCTGCCGCCAATCGCGCCGCCGCCCTCGCGAGAAGGACGCCGGATTCGTAAGCGCTGAAGCGCCAACGACCACGGTAAATTTGTTCTCGGGTAGGGTGGGGCCGCGCACACCGATTAGCCTCCGCAGGTGCGCGCGGCGCACCCTACGATCAGGTTTGGCGAGATGAGATCAGCGTGAGAACAAATTTGCCCTGCGCCAACGACTCCGCCGCCCTCGCGAGAAGGACGCCGGGTTCGTAAGCGCTGAAACGCCAACGACTCCGCTGGCTTGCCCGGGAAAACCCGGGCGGGCATAATCCCGCCCCATTTTGCAGTTTTATTTCCTTTATATTTCATTGATTTAGGGGGAATGGGCATGTCTCACCCGACGGCCTCGTCTCTTCTCACCCAAACTAGCCCCGCCCTCCCCGTCGATTGGTATTTCGATCCCAAGATTTACGCGCTCGAACAGGAGCTGATCTTCAAGCGCGGCGCCAACTACGTCGGCCACGAACTGATGACGCCCGGCCAGGGCGATTTCCACGTGCTCGACTGGCTGCATGGCGGCGGCAAGATGCTGGTCAACAACCCGAACGGTATCGAGCTGCTGTCCAACGTCTGTCGGCATCGCCAGGCGCAGATGTTGCAGGGTCGCGGAAGCACGAAAGACAATGCCCAGCACATCGTCTGCCCGTTCCACCGCTGGACTTACGACACCCAGGGCCAGCTCATGGGGGCGCCGCATTTCCCCAACAATCCCTGTTTGCACCTGAACAAGACGCCGCTGTCGAACTGGAACGGCCTGCTGTTCGCCGGCCCGCGCGACATCCACACCGACCTGGCCAAGCTGGGCGTCGCCGCCGACATGGATTTCGCCGGCTTCGTCTACGAAAGCACGCAGATCACCGAATACAAGTTCAACTGGAAGACCTTCATCGAGGTCTATCTGGAGGACTACCACGTCGTGCCCTACCACCCCGGCCTCGGCAATTTCGTCAATTGCGACGAACTGAAATGGGAATTCGGCGAGATGTATTCGGTGCAAACCGTCGGCGTGCAGGATCACCTGACCAGCCCCGGCAGCGCCGTCTACAACCGCTGGCATCAGCAGGTCAAACGCTATCGCGATGGCCGCGACCCCGCCCACGGCGCGATCTGGCTGACCTACTACCCGGCGTTGATGGTGGAGTGGTACCCGCACACGCTGGTGGTCAGCAACATCATCCCGACCGGCGTCGATTCCTGCCTCAACGTGGTCGAGTTCTATTACCCGGAAGACATCGCGCTGTTCGAACGCGAATTCGTCGAAGCGGAACAAGCCGCCTACCGCGAAACCGCGATCGAGGACGACGACATCTGCTACGGCATGCAGAAAGGCCGCAAAGCCCTGTACGAGCAAGGCATCAGCCAGGAAGGCCCGTACCAGTCGCCGATGGAAGACGGCATGGTGCATTTCCACGAATGGCTGCGCCGGATGATCGAACCGCATCTGTGATGCCAACTTACGACGCCATCCTTGCCGCACCCTTTGGCGCATTGGGCGTGCGCATCGATGGCGAATGCCTCACCGGCCTGGAATTTCTGCCACCCGGCACCGCGCCGGTCGATGCGGGCGGCACGTTGATCAAACAGATCACCGACGAACTCGACGCCTACTACGCCGACCCCGGCCACCGTTTCAATCTCCCGCTGGCGCCGCACGGCACGTCCTTCCGCCGCAAGGTCTGGCATGCCTTGCTGAACATTCCCGCCGGCCGGACCCGGACTTATGGCGAGGTCGCGCGCGAACTCGCCAGCGGCCCGCGCGCGGTTGGCCAGGCGGTGGGCGACAACCCGATCCCCATCGTGATCCCTTGTCATCGCGTCATTGCCGCAGATGGCGGCCTGGGCGGTTTCATGCATAGCCGGACGGGTTACTCGCAGGACATCAAACGCTGGCTGCTCCGGCATGAACATGTCCTCTGAACCCACGTTCACCGCTGAACTGGATCGTTTCAGCGACGCCCTCTGGCTAGAAGACGGCCTGGCGCCTCGCTCGCTGGAAAGCTACCGGCGCGATCTCACCCAACTGTTCACCTGGCTTGCACAAAAAGGCACCGCACCGGAGCGGGCGCAGCACGGCGACATCGAGCTGTTCCTCGCCCACCGCACACTCGACGAAGGCATCGCCGCGCGCAGCCTGGCGCGCCAGCTCACCGCCATCAAACGCTATCAACGCTGGCTGCTGCGCGAAGGCCGGCGCGAGGACGATCCCACCCTCACCGTCGACGCGCCGCGCCTGCCCAAACCGTTGCCACAAACCCTGTCGGAAGCCCATGTCGAAGCGTTGATCAACGCCCCCGACGTGAACACGCCCTACGGCCTGCGCGACCGCGCCATGCTGGAAGCCTTGTATGCCGCCGGCTTCCGGGTTTCCGAACTGGTCGGCTTGCCGCTGGCCGCAGTCAGCTTGACGGATGGCGTCGTGCGCATCATGGGCAAAGGCAGCAAGGAGCGGCTGGTGCCGCTGGGCGAGGATGCCCAGGACTGGATCAAACGCTATGCCGAGGAGGCTCGCCCGGCGTTGCTGAAAGGACGCATCAGCGAAGCCCTGTTTGTCACCGAACGCGGCGGCCCGATGACGCGGCAAATGTTCTGGTATTTGATCAAACGCCACGCCAGGACCGCCGGCATTGAAGCGGATATCTCGCCGCACACCCTGCGCCATGCCTTCGCCACCCACCTGCTCAACCACGGCGCCGACCTGCGCGTGGTGCAAATGCTGCTCGGCCATGCCGACATCGCGACGACACAGATTTATACCTACGTCGCCAAGGAACGCCTCAAGGCGCTGCACGCGCAGCACCATCCGCGCGGATAGCCTCGCCCAGCCGGCGCGGCATCCGGGAAACCCAGCCCGCCGGCAAACGAACATTCTCGACCTGAATGTCGATAGTTTTTACACTTGCCGTGTGGCAATTCCACACGCGAATCGCAAGCCACTGAATCATAAGCGGTTATTTTTTTGGCACATGGTTTGCTTGACTCTCCACCTGCCAATCCAGACCTGTCATCACCCCAAACGCAAGGAGAACATCATGCCCAACCGCTCCCACTTGTTCCGCCTCTCGCAGCTCGCAATGGCCTGCGCCTTGGGACTGAGCCAGGTCCCCTCGGCCCACGCTGTCTACGACTGGAACTGGTCTTATCTCACCAATCCGAACTGGGAAATCGGCCTCACGGATTTCGGCTATTCCGATTATCTGTTCGACCAGACCCCCGGTTTTGTCGGGCGCGAATACCTGTCCGGCGAGTGGGGCGCGGCGGTGGGGTACAAGAAGGGAGACAACACCATAACGCCGACTTGGCTGGAACCCCGCTTCGCCTACCCGGATTGGGACACCAACTCGAACTTCAGCGTCACCAACGCCATGACCGTGGACCTCGGCGCGAACGGCCTGCCGACCGCGAGCTCCACCATCGGCAACGGCGATCTCTCGATCACCCAGAACATCTCCTTCGTCGACACCCTGACGGGCACCCCCATGGGCCGGGTTGCGGCCTCCGCCGGCGCCGGCAGCGCGTATTCCTCCAATCGCTACGTGATGCTCCAGTCCTACAGCATCACCAATACCAGCAGCGAAACCCTCAGCAACCTGCAATTCTTCCAGCTCCTGCATGGCATGAGCTCCCAGAACGGCGTGTTCGACAACAGGGCGTATGCCGGCGCCATGTCCGATTACCGCTATGACATCACCCTGGGCGGCGACGCCAGCGCCAGCGGAACGACTCAGTACGATTACATCGGCCTGTCCTCGAAAACCGCACCCAGCGCCATCGAAATCGGCAGCTACGGCGTCTTCCTCACCGACAACCATGGTACGGGCAAGCCCAGCGTAGGCGTTCATCTGTCAGTGGAGGACAACAAGCTGACCGGCCTCGACAGCTTCGCGTCCACCACTGCCTGGGTATCCGGCGCCGCGCGCTGGGACATGGCCACACTGGCCCCTGGGGAAAGCGCCAATATCGAAGTGATGCTCACCATCCTGACCGGCTGGCAGGTGAGCGCGAGCACCAGCAGCGGCATCGGCAACGGCAGCGCTGACCTCCCCCCCGGCACGGTCGGTTACGAATTTCTGGGTGAGCATTCCGGCGGCCAGTTCTTCTTCTCCTACGAGGCCGAGGACTGGGACAGCGTGCAGGAAATGGCGGCGCTGGGTGAGTTTGACTTGCCCAATTTCCAGATACCGGGCGGGCAACTACAGCTTTTCGAGGTGGAGTTCGACGGTGATTTCAGCGGCCAGCTCAAGCTGAGCTTCAGCTACGACCCGACCCTGTTGCCGGCCGACTTCGACGAAGCCAGTCTGAACGTCTTCCACTGGACCGGTTCGACCTGGGAAAGCCTGGGCGGCACGGTGGATGCGGGCCTGAACACCATCACCGTCGAGACGGACAGCCTGTCTCCCTTCGCGGTCGCCGCGGCCGTGCCCGAGCCGGAAACCTGGGCCATGCTGCTGGCCGGAATGGGACTGATCGGCTTCAGGCTTGCCGGGCGGGCGACGCCGCGCACGGCGCTGAGCTGAGCGCGCGCCGGTAAGTCACGAAGTCGTAGGTTGGGCAAAGCGAAGCGTGCCCAACATCGCACCGGTTCGTTGGGCACGCTTCGCTTTGCCCAACCTACGGACTACAGGCCAGGCTACCCGCGCGCGCAGGTCACGAAGTGATAGCCCAGCCCCTCGGGGCTGGTATTTTCCTGCCGCGCGATCTCACGCCAAACGCTGCGATCAAACTCGGGAAAGTGCGCGTCACCGTCGAATTCGGCCTGGATTTCGGTGAGATACAAGCGGTCGGCGCGCGGCAAAATCTGGGCGTACAACTCGGCGCCGCCGACGAAGAAGATTTCCGGGTCGTCACCGCATGCCGTAATCGCCGCGTCGATGGAAGTCGCCGTCAGACAGCCTTCGACACGGTAATTCGCATCCCGCGTGACGATCACCGTGGTGCGGCCCGGCAGCGGTTTGCCGATCGACTCATAGGTTTTGCGCCCCATGACGATGTGATGCCCCATGGTCAGCGCCTTGAAATGCTGAAGATCGGCAGCCAGACGCCAGGGCAGCGTGTTGTTGATGCCGATGACGCGGTTGCGCGCCATGGCGGCGATGACGTTGATGGTTGGCAAGTTTCCCTCTCCCCTGCCCCTCTCCCGCAAGCGGGCGAGGGGTTCTGATTAAACCGCCACCGGCGCCTTGATGCCTGGATGCGGATCGTAATTTTCCAGCGTGAAATCTTCGTACTTGAAATCGAAGATGTCGCTCACCGCCGGATTCAGGTGCAGGCTCGGCAGCGCGCGGGTGTCGCGGCTGAGTTGCAGCTTCACCTGCTCCATATGATTCAGATAGATGTGGGCATCGCCCAGGGTGTGCACGAAATCGCCGGGCTTGAGGCCGGTGGCCTGCGCCATCATCAGGGTCAGCAAGGCGTAGCTGGCGATGTTGAACGGCACGCCCAGGAAGATGTCCGCGCTACGTTGATAGAGCTGGCAAGACAGCTTGCCGTCCGCCACATAGAACTGAAAAAACGCATGGCAGGGCGGCAGCTTCATGTTCTGGATTTCGCCCACATTCCAGGCCGAGACGATGATGCGGCGTGAGTCCGGGTTGTGTTTCAGCGTTTCCACCACCTCGCCGATCTGGTCGATATGGCAGCCGTCGGCGGCCGGCCAGCTACGCCATTGATAGCCATAGATCGGGCCGAGATCGCCATTGGCATCGGCCCATTCGTCCCAGATCGAAACGCCGTTTTCCTTCAGATAGGCGATGTTGGTGTCGCCTTTCAGGAACCAGAGCAATTCATGCACGATGGATTTCAGATGCACTTTCTTGGTGGTCAGCAGCGGGAAGCCCTGACTCAGGTCGAAGCGCATCTGATGGCCGAAGACGGAGATCGTACCGGTGCCGGTGCGATCGGATTTTTTGCAGCCGTGGTCCAGCACATGCTGGAGCAGATCGAGGTATTGCCGCATCAGGCGCTGTCCTTGAGCAGGTGCTGATAGACCAGATTCATGATGATGAGGCGCTGCGATTGCGCCAGCTCGCCGAACTGCAAGCCGAACACATTCATGCGCTTGCCTTGCTCGTCGTCTTCCTCGCCGATGGAACGGATCACCGCCGGGGTTTTCACGTATTCCTCCATATCGCCCAGCAGCACCTTGAACGACAACCAGATGGTCTGATCCTTGACACCGACTTTCATCGGCGAGTACATGCGCGCACCGCCGACGCTGAGATCGATGATCTTGCCGGCGCCGTTCTGGCGGCCCTCCTCGCTATCCTGCACAGCGACAATGATGCTGGCCGGGGCGCGCATGGCTTTTCTGATGCGCATGGCCTGGACGCTATCGGGATAGGACAGGTGCAGATAAGGAAAAGGTTGCAGTTGCGATTTCAGTATCCTGGCCTTGAAAGCGCAGACATTCAGGCCGGAGAAAGCGCGCACCAGATAGGTTTGGCCATCGCGCACGAAAATCAGCTTGCCCTCCACGCTGGGCGCGGTCACCAACAGGCTTTTCGGCTTCATGACGCCGATCACGTGCACCGAAAAACGCTCGGTCTGACCTTCCTGCAACGGTTGCAGTTGCAAGGCATCGCCCGGCATCAACTTGATGGCCCCGAAGCTCAGCGTTTCTTCCTGCGGCTTGCCGCCGCCCTCTTCAGACATCGGTGTTCATCCTCTCAAATTGGCGCGTGGGCAGGCCGGCATTGTAGGGCGCGGGCTAGTACAGCGGAATCGTTATGCGCTTCAGCGCTTACGAATCCGGCGTGCCCTTTACGGGTGCAGCGCACTCCTGCCGAGCTCATTCAGAATATCCAGCAACAGATTCCGACCGAGCGCGCCCATGCCTTGCGACAGCCTCTCGAAATCGCGCTCACCGTTGACCAGGCGCCGCATGACGCCGCCGAGGCGGGCCATATCGCCGCCGGCGCGCACCATCTGCTCGGCCATGTTGGCCAGCACCGCCAAGGCTTGCGCATCGCCGCGCGCGCTGGCCGCGATCATCGCCGCCAGACCGGGGGCGGCGGCGCCCGCATCGGGCTGCTGGTCGAGCGCCGGCAGCGTCGCCGGGTTGTGCAAACCCCGCAGGACGGCATCGACGACGATACGATCTTCATCATCCAGACCCAGCTTGATGGAATCGTCGCGTTTGCCATCGACGATCAAACGCAGCGCCCGTACCAAGGCTGGCCAACCCTGCTGCTCGGCCGCCGCCAGGGTTTGCATCAACTGGGGCAACTGCGCACGATCGGTCAATGCACCGACCACGGCATGAATGAACGGTGCATGCATTTGCAGCACCTGCTCCACGGCATCAGGCAGTTTTGCCATCGTCTTTTCCTAATCGTTCCCAGCGCCCATCGATCAACCCTTCGAGCGGGGAATAAGCGCGTTTGTAAGCCATCTTGTTGCAGGCTTCGATCCAATAACCGAGATAGACATAAGGCAGGCCGATTTCTCGCGCCAGACGAATCTGGGTGAGCACGCCAAGCGTACCCAGACCGCGTTTTTCCAGGTCCGGATCGAAGAAGGTATAGACCGCGGAAAGGCCATCGATCAGCTTGTCCACCAACGCCACCATGACCACTTCGCCATCGAGGCTGAATTCCGCCAGCACGCTGTCGACCCGGCTTTGCAACAGGAAACTGCGGAATTGCTGGCGATCGTCCTGATCCATGCCGCCGCCGGCATGACGCGCGGCCTGATAACGCCGGTATAGCCGGTAATGCGCTTCGTCGAATGCCAGAGGGCGAAAACGCAGCGCGAGATCGGCGTTGCGGGTCTGGCAACGGCGCTGCGCCCGACTCGGCTCGAATTCCGCCACCGGCACGCGGACCGTGACACAAGCCCGGCAGGCATCGCAGCGCGGCCGGTAAACATGCTGGCCGCTACGCCGGAACCCGAGCCGCACCAGCTCGCTATAAACACCGGTGTCGATCAGGTCTCCCGGCGCCGCCACCTGCGAGCGCGCCGTCCGCTCTGGCAGATAGCTGCACGAGTACGGCGCCGTCAGATAAAACTGCAAGCGCATGATGGGCAGGTCTTTGGCGTAGCTCATACGAGATCCCGCCAGGCGGACAAGCCGGGCCGCACGGCATGGCGATCGAGCAATTCGGAGAACTCGGCGCGAGAAATCTCGCGCGCGCCGAGCGAAGCCAGATGCGCGGTATTCATCTGGCAGTCGATGACAGCGAAATCGTGCTCATGCAGCCAGCGCGCCAGATGCGCCAGTGCAATCTTGGAGGCGTCGGTCTGGCGCGAGAACATGGATTCGCCGAAAAACACCCGCCCGATGGCGACGCCGTACAGGCCGCCCACGAGTTGCTCGCCATTCTCGTCGCCATTTTTGCCACCGCTGTTGCCACCACTCCAGGTTTCGATGGAGTGTGCATGGCCCGCCTCATGCAATGCGGTGTAAGCCGCGATCATCGCCTCGCTGATCCAGGTGCCGCTGCCGTTGCCACCAAGCCCATCGCGCGGCGCGGCGCATTCCCGCATCACCCGGGTGAACGCCGTGTCCACCCGCACGCGGTAATCGGCGCGCGCGAGCCGTTTCTTGAGCGAACGCGACAGTTTGAATTCGGCCGGAACGAGCACCATGCGCGGGTCCGGCGACCACCACAGAATCGGCTCATCGGGGTTGAACCAGGGAAAGATGCCGCGCCGGTAAGCGGCCAGCAGACGCGGCACGGACAGATCCGCCCCCGCTGCCAGGAGCCCGTTGTATTCCCGCGAGGCCCGATGCAGCGGCGGGAACGGGGCGTCAGCGTGTAGCCAGGGAATCAAGTGCTTAACTTCTCCGCCAATGCGCGCAAGGCCTGGCCGCGGTGGCTGATGCCGTTCTTGATTTCCATGCTCAGTTCGGCGCCGGTCTGGCCGAACTCGGGCACCAGGAAATACGGGTCGTAGCCGAAACCGCCGTCGCCGCGCGGGGTATCGATGATTTCGCCATGCCAGGCGCCTTCCGCGATGATCGGCTGCGGGTCGTCGGCGTAACGCACATAGACCATCACGCAGTAGTAATGCGCGCGCCGATTGCTCTCGCCTTGCAGGGCTTCGATGAGTTTCTGGTTGTTGCGCGCGTCCGATTTCGGCTCGCCGGCATAGCGCGCCGAATACACGCCGGGCGCGCCGTTCAACGCATCGACGCAGATGCCGGAATCGTCGGCCAGCGCCGGCAAGCCGGTATGCGCGGCGGCATGGCGCGCCTTGGCGATGCAGTTTTCGACGAAGGTGACGTGCGGCTCCGGGCATTCCGGCACGCCGAATGCATCTTGCGGCACGGCTTCGAAAGCGAGCGGTTCCAGGATGCGGGCGATTTCGCGCAACTTGCCGGCGTTGCTGGAGGCAATCACGACCTTTTTCATCGCGACTTTTTTCGCGCTCATGTCAGGACTCCAGCGCAGCGGTTTGCGCAGCCATCAGTTCGCGGATGCCTTTCTCGGCCAGATCGAGCAGCGCATTCAGTTCGGCGCGCGAGAAAGCCGCGCCTTCGGCGGTGCCCTGCACCTCGATCAGACCACCGGGTTTGCCGACCTCGCCCAGCATCACCACGTTCATGTCGGTATCGCAGGCGACATCTTCGGCATAGTCCAGGTCGAGCACCGGCGTGCCTTGCCAGACGCCGACGGAAATGGCGGCGACGTGGTCGCGCATGATATTGGCCGGCAGTTTGCCCTCTGCGACCAGCCAGTTGATCGCGTCCTGCACCGCGACCCAGGCGCCGGTGATGCTGGCGGTGCGGGTGCCGCCATCGGCCTGGAGCACGTCGCAATCGACATGAATGCTGCGCTCGCCGAGTTTTCCCAGATCGACGGCGGCGCGCAAACTGCGCCCGATCAGACGCTGGATTTCCTGCGTGCGGCCGGATTGCTTGCCGCGCGCGGCCTCACGATCGCCGCGCGTATGCGTGGCGCGCGGCAGCATGCCGTATTCGGCGGTCAGCCAGCCAGCCCCCGTGCCGCGCACATGCGGCGGCACTTTTTCCAGCACGCTGGCGGTGCACAACACCTGGGTATCGCCGCATTCCACCAGCACGCTGCCTTCGGCATGCTTGGTGTATCGGCGCGTGAGCTTGATGGCGCGCAGTTGGTCGGCCGCGCGACCGGAGGGACGTTGCAGAACATTCATGATTTGCCTTGGTTGAGAGATGGTCAGGTCTTGCCGTATTTTTCGAGC
Organism: Pseudomonadota bacterium; assembly: GCA_030691265.1. GTDB lineage: Bacteria > Pseudomonadota > Gammaproteobacteria > Burkholderiales > Thiobacillaceae > PFJX01. The sequence continues at coordinate 3,928 of JAUYET010000078.1, read as the reverse complement.
GCGGCCTGGATATCGGCCATCGCCCGGTCGAGTTCCTGGTCGGTGGTATGCGGAACCGCTGGCCCCTTGCCGCCCAGATTCTTCAGTTGCGTGGTAAAGCCATCCAGACCGAGATCGTCGCCCAGCAACAATTCGCCAGTATCAAAACGTTCTTCGCCAAAACGCATGGCGACGACGGAGAGGTTGTCGCCATACTGGCCGGAGCGGAACTCGGCATGATCCATCATGTGCTTGACCGCCCGTTCGAGCGGGTAAGCGCGCAGGGTGGCGAGCATTTCGGATGCGGTCAGCTCCGGCCAGACGCCATCCGTGCACATCAACAGCACATCGCCATCATGCAGCTTGTTCGGCTGCTCCAGCTCGATGTCGGGCAGCATGTAGCCGCCTACCGAGTTGTACAGCTTGTTGCGGTCGGGATGCGTGCCCATCTCCGCTTCGGTAATCACGCCGTCGTCAAACAACTGCTGCACGGCAGAGTGATCATGCGTGCGGAACAAGATATCGCGCCGACTGAAATGATAGAGACGCGAATCACCGACATGCGCCCAGCACGCCATGCCTTTCTGCACCACGCAAACCACGCAGGTGGTGCGCGGCGGATCGGCCATGCGTTTGCGCAAGGCGTATTCGTTGATGGCGTCATGCGCGGCGTAGATGCCATCCAGCAAGAAGCTGCTCATGTCCGGCAGCACCGGCTTGGCGCGCGACTGGAACAGGCTGGTAATGACCTGCACCGTCAGTTGCGAAGCGACCTCGCCGTTGCTATGCCCGCCCATGCCATCGGCCAGCACCATGACCAGCGCCTCCTGCGTGTAGGCATAGGCGACCCGGTCTTCGTTGTATGGACGGCCGCCGCGACGGCTGGCCTGATAGACGACGTATTTCATAGTTCCCTGGTGAGTCTTTCTTTGATCAGCGCAAATAATGTCGGCTTCTGCGCGCGCGCAGCCTGGGCCATGTTGATGAGCTGTTTCTGTACCGAGAACACGCTCTGCGGTCGCTCGGTGTAATTCAGACGCAGCATGGCATCGACCAGTTCGAGCAAACCTTTTGAATAGACACCGGCATGGGACTTGAGCAGCGGCGTCAGCTTGTCCTTTTCCATGCGCTCATCGGCGGGCGGCGGCGGCCCTTTGGTCATGCAGGAAAACATGGTGGCGCCGACGCTGTAGATATCCGTCCAGGGGCCAAGCCGGTCGCGCTGCTTGTATTGCTCGGGCGCGGCGAACCCGGGCGTATACATCGGCGAAGCCATGAAGTCTTGCGACAAGGCGTGGCGTGCGGCGCCGAAGTCGATCAGCACCGGCGAACCGTCGGCGCGGATGTAGATATTCGAGGGCTTGATGTCCAGATGCAGAATCTTGTGCGCATGCACTTCGCGCAGGCCATTGAGCAACTGGATGAATACGCTGCGCAGGAAACTTTCGCGCATCGGCTCTTCCAGTCCGACGATATGGCGTTGCAGGGTTTTGCCCTGCTCGTACTTCATCACCATGTAGACGGTGTCGTTGGCGCGAAAGAAATTCACCACCTTGACCACATTCGGGTGACGAATGCCGGCCAGCGAACGGCCTTCCTCGAAGAAACACTTCATGCCGTAACGAAAGGAAGACTCCTTGTCGTCGGAGACCGGATGCACCGTGCCCTGATCGCCCCGTTTGACAACGCCACCGGGCAGATATTCCTTGATCGCGACGGGCTGTCCATCCATGTCGAAGGCCAGATAAACCAACGAAAAACCACCGCCGCCGATCCGGCGGTCGATAACGTAATCGCCCAGGTGGTAACCGTGGGTCAAAGGTTCGGTGGTTTGGGCGGCCATACGTGGAAAGGCTGGGTATCGGCGGAGTAAACTGCGCGGCTTGTAACAATCGACGAAGGATAACCAAGATCGTGCCCGCCTTGAAGGAAACCTCGAAGGAAACCCCCGCCAACGGCAAACAAAAACGCGTGAGCGCGCATGAAACCCTGCGCAGCATGACCGGCTACGCGGTTGACACCGCCGACCTGCCCAGCGGACAGCTCTCGCTCGAACTGCGCGCCGTCAACTCGCGCTTTCTCGATCTCACTTTTCGCATGGGCGAAGACTTCCGCGCGCTCGAACCGGCTTTACGGGCAAGCATCGGCGAGCAAGTCAAACGCGGCAAACTGGAATGTCGCGTGAATTTCACGCCGCGCGAAGATGCCGCCCTGCCTGGCAGCCTCAACGCGCCGCTGCTGACGCAACTGCAAGCGCTATCCAGCGCGGCATTGAAGGCTTTCCCGGACGCGCGACCGCTAGGTGTGCAGGAAATACTGCGTTGGCCCGGCATGCTGGGCGACACCTCCCCCGACCCGCAGGCTTTGCATGCCACAGCACTCCATCTGATGGAATTGGCGCTTGGGCAATTCAACGCCAGCCGAGCGCGCGAAGGCGACAAGCTGAAGGCCGTGATCCTCGATCGCGTCGCCGGCATACGCGGCCATGTCGAACGCATCCGCCCGCGCACCTCGGAGATCGTCGCCGCCTATCGGGACAAGCTCAGCAAGCGTCTGGAAGAACTGCTGCCGACCTCTGACAACACCCTCGACCGCGACCGCCTCAATCAGGAAGTCATTCTGTTTGCGCAGAAAATCGACGTCGACGAAGAACTCGATCGCCTGGTGACTCACCTCGACGAAGTCACCCGCGCCCTCAATGCCGGCGGCGCCGCCGGCAAACGGCTGGATTTCCTGATGCAGGAACTCAACCGCGAAGCCAACACCCTCGGCTCCAAATCGGCTTCATTGGAACTCACGCAAACCTCGGTCGAACTGAAAGTGCTGATCGAACAGATGCGCGAGCAGATTCAGAACATCGAATAGCGTTTTTCACTGTCCGGCTGTGTAGCCAGACACCCCGACTAAGCCCGCATTTGCGGGCTTTTTCATTGTGCGCCCGGCAGGGGGAAGAGTAAGTAGCAACCAACCCGGCCGCGTACCGGGTTTTTTGTGCCTGAATCCTCGCAGCCCATTCATACAAGTTCTTGTATATTTCAAACATGAAGCCTATAAAATTCATTGGACCGTCGCTTGATGCGCTGCGCGAGTTTCCAAACGATGCCAGACGCGAAGCGGGATACCAGCTCGGCAAGGTGCAGCATGGCATGGAACCCGCCGACTGGAAGCCGATGGTCAGCATCGGCGAAGGCGTCAAAGAGATTCGAGTTCGTGACGAAACCGGCGCGTTTCGCGTGGTCTATGTGGCGAAGCTGGCCGACGCCGTTTATGTGTTGCACTGCTTCCAGAAGAAGACTCAGCGGACAAGCCAGGGCGACATTGAGCTAGCGCGCAAGCGTTACAAGGAACTAATGAGGGGGGCATTATGAAAACGCAGGAATTCGGCAACGTCTGGAACGCCATCGAGGACACCCCGCAGCAGGCCGCCAGCCAGCGCGCGAAGGCTGATCTGATGATGGAGATCGAGCTGGTTATTCAGCAGCGCGGCATGACCCAAGCTGAAGCAGCCAACATGCTTGGCGTCACGCAACCGCGCGTCTCTGACCTGATACGCGGAAAAATCAATCTCTTCTCTCTCGATACCCTGCTCGACATGGCAACGACTGCGGGCTTGAATCCGGTCATCAAATTGACCAAGCCCAAGAAACGCCACTCCGAAGAAAAAACACTAGCCGCATGACCCCAGCAGCATGTTTTTGTGTAGCTAGAAAACAAACATCCCAAACAATCACGCTGCAAGCCGCATGGATACTAGGTTTATAAAATCTATGCGCGAACAGATTCAGGACATCGAATAGTGTTTTTCACTGTCCGGCTGTGTAGCCAGACACCCTCACCAAGCCCGCATTTGCGGGCTTTTTCATTGTGCGCCCCGCAAGGGGCAGGCCGGATTCGTAAGCCGCTAAAGCGGCAACGACTCCGCTCAGTCGGGCGTATGAATAACTACGCC
>JAUYET010000072.1 GCA_030691265.1 Pseudomonadota bacterium | reverse complement strand
GCATGTAGTGATTTGCGCTGGTGATTGGAGCGAAAAATTGGCATTCTTATTGAATATCGGCATGGTCAGAAAGTTGCTTCAACATGCAACATATTGAATTCATTGGATTTCTACAAAGTTGCCCCTACCTGAGTAGTTACTATATTTGCATGAATAATGCCTCCTGATCTCAGTTTGCGGAAACACCTAACCAATCATGATCCCCAGGCACGCCCCCGAACATGAAAGCGGCGCTGGGATGGTCCATAAATAAAAAAGAGGGAGCAGGCGGATGCGAGGTCGAAAAACGTGGCTCTATGTGACTCGCAGTGGGTAAATACCGTCATTCCCGCGCAGGCGGGAATGACGGGTGATGTTTGCTGCCTTGCCCACGCAAAACCACATAGAGCCAAAAACGTTTGGCGGTTGTACCCCGTCGCCTAACCAGACCCGGCTCTAACAGCAAGGTAGCAAGGTAGGGCGGAAAAGCGGCTTTATCGCGCCTTCCGCCGAATGTTTGGCATTCGGCGGATAACGCCGGCAAGAAGACGCCGACTCATCCGCCCTACGCGTGCTGCGTTTCATGGTACGGGGGCGGCGCGGCAAGCCATGTCGGGGTTCTCAATTGTTACTCCGCCCTGGCAAGTAGACTCAAGCATGATGTTCACGACGCCCCAAGCCTTCGGCGATGAAGGCCAGCACCAGCGTATTAAGCGACACTCCTTCGGCCTTGGCGCGCGTGGCGAGTTGGGCATGGATCGACTTGGGCACGCGGGCGACAAACTTGCCCGAAGCGCCGGGTGCCACAGCATCGACTGGCCTAAAGGACGGCGCGGGAATTTCCCGCCCCATGTCGTGCAATGCCGACACCACCGCAATGAACGCATCGCGCCCGTTAGCCACCGCCTCGGTTTCCGTTTCGCCATCCGACATGCACCCCGGCAGATCGGGAAAGGTGATTAGAAACCCACCCCCCTCCTCAGCGGACAGCGGGCTGATGACATGTGTGTAAGCTTCAAACGGCCACTTGGGTTCGATGCGGGGAATGATCTTGACTTCATCGCTCATGCTTGCGACTCCTTGACCTTATCGACCAGCGCCACGAACTGGCGCACATACACCGGCTTGATGGGCCGATGCGCTGGAACACTCACGATGTCCGGCACCACTGGATTCGAGAACACATGATGGCTGCCCCCCTCGCAACGAATCGACACACCGTGCCGGCACGCCACTGCTTGAAGTTGCTCGATGCGCCAATTCAGCGGGTTGCGGCGCATGGCTTCGAGCAGTTTGGTGGCGGTGTTCATGGTTTGGATAGTATTGCCAGTAACATCATTTGTCGAGGCGCGCCTGAGCGCTCGCCGCCTGGCAATAGGCTGGAGGCCAGCACAGATTGGACCCGAGTAAAAGATCAGCGGCAGCGTAGCTCAGGCATTTAGGGAAAAACGTGGCCTGTCCAATATTTCGTCCGGCTGACCGTCCAGCTTCGCGTGGAATCAGTGTCCAGGTTGGTATGGAATACGCACTCAAGCGCCAACACACCCGCAGTTTCTTTCATCATCAGGGGCGCAAAACAGCTCTGCATGAAAGTTGGCCGGTACCCTATTTTCCACTGTCGCTGGCGGTAGTAAGATATCAACACCATCATTCCAGGGGTTTTTACATGCCCAATCTATCGGTCAAACTTGACGAAGCAACTCGCCAACGCTTGCAGGCGGTTGCTTCACGCCAGGGGGTAACGCCGCACTCGTTGATGTTGAAGGCGATTACTGCCGAGTTGAATCGGGCGGAGGAGCTAGGCGCATTTGTGGCGCGTGCGTTGCAGGCCAGGGAGCGGGTCATGGTGGGAGGCCAAGTGTTTGATGGGCCAACCTTTTCTGATTTTCTGCGCGCGCGCGTGCGCGGTATAGAGCTACCGCGCCCTGCGAGTCAAGACATTGCTGAACAAACCAACCCCAGCGTATGACGCAGTGGCTGCTTACGCCCGAAGCGGCGGATGACCTTGAGCGTCTCACCGATTTCCTGCGAGAGACTTCGCCTGAAACTTCAGTCGAAACCATCGACTTGGTTCTTGATGCGCTCGCTATCCTGGCGCGTCATCCGCGCATCGGCCGCCCTCTTCCACAAGGTTTGCGAGAGTTGGTCATTTCGCGTGGTCAGTCTGGGTATCTGGCGCTTTACAGTTACGACGAGCACGCCGATGTGGCCCTGGTGCTGGCCGTGCGTCATCAACGTGAGCAGGACTACCATTGAGCCGATCGCGTTTCCTCGTCCTTCGGAGAGAACAGAAAAAAGCCGGTTGATACCCGGCTTTTTAGAGGGAAGGGAGGGAAACCGTTGTCTGTCCCCGATTGCCCTCGCTTCTGCGGCGTCCCTCTTGAGCGTAAACCTGAATCCGCAGGTACGCACCCAGTAAATAGCGATAAGTTGTTGATATTATTGGTATAATACGCCTTTCTGCATTTCACCCAATTGGTGCCATGACTCAATCTGACTCCTGCTCCACCC
>JAUYET010000063.1 GCA_030691265.1 Pseudomonadota bacterium | reverse complement strand
CCACGATGTCGTTGGGCGCCACGGTGGAGTGCCAGACGATCTTGTTCGAGGTGGAGGTGCCGTTGGTGACGAAGAACAGATGGTCGCACTTGAAGATGCGCCCGGCGTTGCGTTCCGAGGCCGCCACCGGGCCGGTGTGATCGAGCAACTGGCCGAGTTCGTCCACCGCGTTGCAGACATCGGCGCGCAGCATGTTCTCGCCGAAGAACTGGTGGAACATCTGCCCGACCGGGCTCTTCAAAAACGCGACGCCGCCGGAATGGCCGGGGCAGTGCCAGGAGTAAGAACCGTCCGCCGCGTAATGGGTCAGCGCGCGGAAGAACGGCGGCGGCAGCGAATCCAGATAGGCCTTGGTCTCGCGCACGATCAGGCGGGCGACGAACTCCGGCGTGTCCTCGAACATGTGGATGAAACCATGCAGTTCGCGCAGCACATCGTTCGGAATGTGCCGGCTGGTGCGCGTCTCGCCGTAAAGGAAGATCGGGATGTCGGTGTTGCGGTGGCGGATTTCCTTCACGAATGCGCGCAGCTCGGCGATGGTCTCGTCGGCTTCCTCGGAAGAAAAATCGTCGTCGTCCACCGACAGAATGAAGCCGGAAGCGCGGCTCTGTTGTTGCGCGAAGGAAGACAGATCGCCGTAACTGGTCACCCCCAGGATCTCCATGCCTTCTTCTTCCAGCGCCTTGGCCAGGGCGCGAATACCCAGTCCGGAGGCGTTCTCGGAACGGAAATCTTCGTCGATGATGACAACGGGGAAGCGGAAGCGCATGGCTGTTCCTCAGGGTAAAACGTGGCAGGGTGAACGAAGCGGATCGCGCCGGATTATAGGGAGGTGGTACCGCCGATTGTTAAATCTTGAGTGCGATATTGGCGCTTACGAATGGCTTGATTTTCGGTGTCTGGATTCGTGTCGCACGCCCTCAGAAGCTTGTGGCTTGCTCATAAGTCCTGGCTATTCACTCTTGCAGAAGATCAGGAATTACCCGATTTCGGCTATTTGCCGGCGCGGAGTGAACTGCCGAACCTCGGCCTGAGCCGACCTTCGCGCTTACCTGATACCGGGCATTCGCGAATGACTGCTTCCTTGATCGTCGGCTGGCAGCTATCCACCCTACCTGGCTTGCGGCGCACACAACAGGCAAGCCAGCTTGCGCCCGTGTCGGAATTTTTTACAATTTTGCCTGCCTGCCTGCCTGCCTGCCTGCCTTGCCGCCAAGTGCATGAATAAGAACAGAAATATAAAATTCACATAAGCTTGGCAAAGAAATTGCATGTTTGCCGGCGAATGTTTGGGAGCGTCCTGAACAACAACCCTCGAGGAAAACCATGCAAAAGAAACGACTCATCCTGGCCCTGCTTGCAGGTGTCGCAATGTCCGGCGCAGCGCAAGCCGCCCTGCACGACCGTGGCTCCGGCCTGATCTACGACGACGTGCTCAACCTCACCTGGCTTGCAGACGCCAACTACGCCAAGACCAGCGGCTATGACGCTGATGGCCTCATGACCTGGGCCAACGCCGTAACCTGGGCCGACAACCTGGTCTACCACGATAGCGTACGCAACGTGGACTACAGCGACTGGCGCCTGCCCACGGTGTCCCCGATCAACGGCACGGCCTTCAATTACAACTACAGCGCCTCCGGCACCACGGATTATGGCTACAACGTCAGCGCCCCCGGCACGGCCTACGCCGGCGGTAAGGGTAGCGAGATGGCTCATCTGTTCTTCAATGATCTGGGCAACAAGGCTTACTACAACGCGTCCGGTACCCCCCAGTCCGGTTATGGCGTGACCAACGCCGGCCCCTTCCAGAACCTTCAGTCCTACGTGTACTGGTCCGGCACGGAGTACGCGCCGAGTAGCGGCAGCGCGTGGTACTTCTACACCAGCCAAGGCGTCCAGAACTACGACGGCAAGGGCTACAACTACTATGCGTGGGCGGTTCGTCCCGGCGATGTCGCTGCCGCGCCGGTGCCGGAAGCCGAAAGCTACGCGCTGCTCGCACTCGGGATGGGGCTGACAGGGTGGCTCGCGCGGCGGCGTGGGTGATTCGGCGCTTCGGGCGCTTCGACCCTTTCGGGGGTGCAGGGGGCGGTAGCCCCCTGCGGTTTTAATTTTTTGGTAGGAGCGTCCGCTTGCGGCGCGAACTTGAAACCGTGGTTGTTCGCGCCGCA